>NZ_DBMALT010000026.1:0-38574 GCF_057870745.1 Parasutterella sp.
TTTTTGATAAGCCTTTAAGATTCCAAATCTTTTAGGATCAATCTTTGCCTTATTTTCCATTCCTGACTCCTTTAGGAGTCAACTTATTTCAGTACAAGACATTGAGTAGCTCTCAAAGTTGTGTTGGAAAATGCTCTCAAAGTAGCGTTTGCTTAACACAGAGGTTCTTTAATTCACAACTCAAAAGAAAAATTAAACTGGGGATATTTTATTTTAAAGATTTTCTTTTCTTTCAATCCTCTTCTTATCGTTAAAACAAAATCCAAAAATATCTATTTTTATTAGTGTGCAAATAAAACACTTTTTATCATATTTTTGTATAAATTAAACTGATTTCTTTTATGTTGGTAAAAGTCCTCACGAGGATTTATTCCATTTGTGCCAAACTTCTCCTTATGCGCAAATGGGTCTTTCTATGCTTACTCTTCCTCCCGTTCCTCAGTTCTGCTGCAGAACGTGAGATTCGTATCGGCTTAATCGATACATTCGACCAAGATTTTTATCTCGAGACTTTCGTCCCGACGATTGAGCACATTCAAAAAACGCTCAAAGACTACAAGATCACTGTAATAGAGCTGCAGCAGCACAACCTCCTTGCTAACGTTGTTAAGGAAAGGCCCGACTTTCTTGTCTCTTCTGCCGGCAACTTTGTCACACTGATCTCTAAACTAGGAGCTCAGCAGATCGCGACAGTCAGCCGTAACCACGCTTATAGCCCTAAAGAGGCTGTCTCCTCGGTTTTTATCGTTCGAAATGACCGCAAAGATCTTCAAAAAATTACTGATTTGAAGGGCCGTGTGCTTTCAGCTACCGAACCTCACGACTTTGACGGCATGCTTGTTGGAATGGGAGAGATCGCGGCAAGAGGCTTTGACCCGGATGCTTTTTTCTCTAAAACGCTTTTCTCTCATTACCAATATCCAGACGTGGCGACATATGTCAAGGTAGGAGCTGCCGATGTAGGAATTCTGGGAACCTGTCAATACGAAAAGCTTCTCACAACCGGACAAATCCAGCCCGGTGAATTTAGAGTTTTGGAGGCAAAAAATAATACGGAAGCATGTCTTCGTTCCACGGAACGCTACCCTGATACGGTTTTTTATGCTCTTGATACAGCTCCCATCGATGAGGTAAAAGCGGTATCCCTTTCTCTGCTTTCGATGCCGAAGGGTGAATTTGACTTCGAATGGGTTCCGGCCAGTGGCTTCTTGAAGGTCTACGACCTAATGAAATCGCTAAAACTCGGCCCTTATGAGCATTTGCGAGAAACAACTGTTAAGGACTTCATCCTTTCTCATCAGAAAGAACTTCTCTTAGCTGCATTGCTTCTTTGCGCGATATTGGTCCATGTAGTTCGAGTTAATTGGCTCGTAAATCGCCGCACGGAAGAGTTAAAGTTTGCTTTAGCCGTCCAGCGAGCGACAGAACGAAAGGCTCGGGAAAACCGCCAAAAACTAGACCTTCTCGAAAAAAGCCGCGTGATCTCCCAAATGAGCTCGATTTTTGCCCACGAAGTCAAACAACCGATCACAAACCTGATTTACTACGCCAGCGCGCTTTCCCTGCTTCTGCAGCAGCTTGGGGTAAAAGACGACAGAGTGGAATTCGCCTTAAAACAGATGAACAGCCAGGCTAAAAGAACGAGTGACATTGTGGAACATGTTCGTTCATATGCTAAACACAAGGCCAATCGATCGGAAGTTTTTAATTTAGTGAAAGTCATTCGACGCGCGATCAACAGTATTAACAAAGAGGAAATAGAAGGCGTCCAAACCACGGCAAACTTACCGCAAGAAGCAATTGCCGTCGGCGACTCTTTTGAAATCGAACTTGCTGTTCTGAATGTTCTAAAAAATGCGCTAAAAGCTGCAAAAAACAGCCTGAATCCTCAAACCTCTGTTTCTGTGACTGCTCAAAAGCACATGTGGAAAATAACGGTAACGGATAATGGTCCCAAGATTTCGGAAGAAATTTTTTCCGCATTGGGACGGCCGACTTCAACAAGTAAAAAAGACGGCCTCGGTGTCGGCCTTTCCATCGTACTAAGTATTATCGAAAATAACGGCGGTCATCTGACGTTCCGACGGATCGAACCAAACGGAATCGCTGTGGACTTGTTCGTGAAGAAAAAGGAAGAATAAGAAATGTCTAATCAAATGCTCAGTCCTGTCGTTCGAATCGTTGATGATGACGCCTCAGTTTGTGAATCCCAATCGTTTTTTCTTCAGTTGGCAGGATTTAGAACTCGATCTTTCTCAAGCGCCGAAGACTTTTTAAGGGATGATGATGCAGAGGCCCCCGGCTGTATCATTCTTGACGTTCGCATGGGCGGAATGACGGGCATAGAACTTCAGCAGGAATTAAATCGACGCGGCTCTGATCTTCCGATTATCTTCTTATCAGCCCATGGTGATATCGAAATGGCGATGAGCTGCGTTGAAGCCGGCGCTTTTAATTTTTTGGTTAAACCGCCTGAACCGGAAAAACTCCAGTCTCTCGTCACTAAGGCAGTTGAAAAGAACCGCATGGAGCGCCGTCAAAAAGCTCATGCCCTAAACCTCAAGAGACTCTTTGACACCTTGACCACAGCTGAAAAGAACATCTCTTATCAGCTGGCTAAAGGCTTAAGCAATCCTCAAATCGCCAAACTCTTAGGAATTTCGGAACGTACCGTTCAAACCCACAGAGCCAGAGTCTACGGCAAGCTCGATATAGAGAATCCAGTAGAACTTAATGATTTCTTGCACGAGATGGAAGAAGCATGATCAGAAGACGTGAAATCCTTGCCCTTCCTTTGCTGGGAGTAGTCCCGAGAGCCATTGCTCAGAATTTTCACTGCGGAATTCTGGTCGTCGGCGCAGGCGGTGCCGGATTGGCGGCGGCGTTAGAGGCTTCAGCCTATTCGGATTCCGTTGTCTTAATCGAAAAAGAATCTTTTATAGGCGGAGATACACTTTACTCAGGCGGATTTTTCAACGCCCCCAACACGGAGTTCCAAAATCGTAAAGGCATCAAAGACAGCGAAGAATTTTATCTGCAGCAAATTACACGGTCCGCTAACGGCCGAGGCAATCCAAAAGTCCAGACGAAGTTGGCAAAGGAAGCTGCTAACACTTTAAATTGGCTGAGAAAAAACGGCGTCACTTTCGGAGATGAAATTTATCAAATTTACGGCTCTGGTTACCGCCGTAGTCATAAGCCTGTCACTGCGCTCGGTTCTTCCTATGTTCAGAATTTAGCAGCAGCTTGTCTTAAAAACGGAGTCTCCATTCGAACTTCCACTCGACTGGAATCTTTTGAAGTCCTCCCAAATCAAAGGGGATTTCGCGTCACCATCTCTTCAAAGGGAGTAAGTTCAATGATTACCTCACGAGCTTTAATCCTATGTGCCGGAGGTTTTGCAAACAATCCTGAACTTATTCGTCGATACGTTCCGAATCTAAATTTCAAGTATTCCGATTCACGCGGAACAGGAGAAGTTCTCCAGAGGGCAATTGAAGCCGGCGTTCAGGTAGAAAACATGGATGCAGTTGAATGTATCCCTGAGGGCTCCATTCTCAGTAAATACTCAGCCAGACTGTATGCAATGGCACCCGGAACCGTCTTTATTAATGAGGATGGTGAACGTTTTGTCGATGAAGCCGCAACACGCAAAACTATCTCCGAAGCTTTGATCAAGCAAGGTGCAAAACGCTGTTGGACAATCGTTGATATCAGGAGCGTTAAAAGACTGGACAAAAGCCAGCAGAAAAATCTCTATCGAGCTTACTTCGCCGGTCAGGTTTGGAAGAACGATACGTTAGAAACGTTATGCAAAGACATTAACGTTCCTTTCGAGAAGGTCAAGGCTTCTTTTGAACAAGTCGATCCGAGACATCGTCCGAGCGTTGCGCCTTTTTGGGCGGTTCGCATGTATCCGTGGATTCATTACACCTTAGGTGGAATCTCTATCAACGAGCAGGCAGAATGTCTAAATAAATTCGGAATTCCTATCCCCGGCCTGTATGCCGCAGGACAAATTACCGGCAGTGTTCACGGTGAAAACAGGCTTGGCGGTAACGGCCTTACTGATGCGTTTACATTTGGACGCATCGCCGGCAAAAACGCAGCAAGATGGATTAAGGAAAACTGAGAAGAAATCGCCTTTTCTCCCAAACCTCCCTTCTCTCTGCGACAAGGCTTCCGAAATTTAGAAATTGTCAAGAGACAATTAGCCGACGCTTTCTGTTTATCGGATATTTAACCTTGGCACTGAAACGAATCTTCGCTTCATTTCCAAGGAGAAATAATTTTATGCAAACATCTCGTCGTTCTATCCTCAAAGGCAGCATCCTCGCCTCCTTAGCCGGCACAATGGGTGCTACTGCTATGAGCGCTTCTGCTGCAGAAAAACAGGCTGTCCTTCCGAAGAAGGAATATGACCTAGTCATCTGCGGTTTAGGTATCGGTGGTATCGTCACCGCCATCCGCGCAGCCCAGGACGGCTTGAAACCGGTTATTCTCGAAAAGATGAGTTCTGCTTCGGGTAACACCATTTACTCTGCAGGCTTCATGCTTGGCGTCAACACCAAGATGCAACAGGAAAAGAAGCTTGAAACCGGCGACACCGTAGATAAATTCTACGAAGACATGATGAAGGTTTCTCAAGGCCGAGGAGATCCCAAACTCACACGCCTTGTTGCTGAAAAAGCAGACGAGACACTGAACTGGCTGCATGACTACGTCGGCGTTAAATATGCCGTCGGCATGAAGCTTGTTTGGCCGATGCTCCAGCGTGCTCACCTCACCATCGGAGAAAAGAAGCCCGGCGGTACACAGCTGATGCTCTATTTACTGGCTAAAGCCAAAGAACTTAATGTTCCTATCGTCTACAACGCCAAAGCGGTCGAACTGCTCGACAACCCTCAAAACGGTAAAGTTATCGGAGTTAAAGTTAAGACCAAAGAGGGTTTCGAAGAATACTTCGGCAAATACGGCGTCGTCATGGCAACCGGCGGTTTCTCCGCCAACAAGATGATGCTGACAATGATGGCAGGCGTTCCCGCCGCCAACATGCCGGTTCGCGGTTCCCACTCTGTTACCGGCGAAAGCATTCTTTTAACCGGCCCGTATTTCCCGAAAGTTGTTAACGTTGACCAATACCACTGCGGACCGATCCACGGACCTACAGGCGCTAACCCGCTGAACATCGTTAACACCGGTATTGCCGTTTCTAAGGAAACAAAGCGCTACACCGATGAAGGCAAGACCTATGTCCAGATGTCTCGTGACACAGCCGCATTGACTCGTGACAACTGGGGCTACATGATTGTTGACGAAGATACGCACAATCTTCCGATGCTGAAGAACGACTGGTTCTCTTATTCTTCTCACAAGGCGCCTGTCTATAAGGCCGATACGATCGAAGGTTTAGCTAAGGAAGCCGGACTGAATCCTGTTGAGCTGAAGAAAGTTGTCGACGAATACAATGCCGCTCTGAAAGCCGGCAAGCTCGGCGAACTGACACCTCCCAACACTCACAAGAATCCGCGTCCGATCCTTAAGGCTCCCTTCTATGCCGTTCCGTTCCAGGGCGGTATGACAGCTACCTTCGGCGGCCCGCTCATCAATACGAACGGTCAGGTTCTTGACACGGAAGGACGTCCGGTTCCGGGTCTCTTCGCAGTCGGCAACGCAGCAGGCGGTTTGTTCTATGACAACTACGTCGGCGGCGCTCAGCTGACATCTGCTTCCGTTATCGGCCGTCAGATCGCCGACTACGTCAAGACATTGACGAAGTAACACGATTTTTAAGCCGACCTTTTAGGTCGGCACCTCAAACCACTGTAAACCGTCTTCTAATCTCTCAGAAGACGGTTTCATTTTCCATCAAAGAGAAAGGCAGTACCTCAACCATCCAAAATCAATAAGTTACTTAAAAGTTAAATTCTCAATGCTTGAGGAAAAGAAGAAAAGAGCCGAGTTTTTAGGCTCAGCCCTCAAAATCTCAATAAACGGCAGTCAAATTTCCCTGACGACCTCTGAAATTAGTCTTGTTTTTTCTGTGCCGCTTTCTTCTGGTCTCCGGCCAACACAAAAGTAATTTCATCAGGTTTGATGTATTTACGCAGTGCAGCATTGACATCAGCCGTCGTCAGCTTGGAAATGGCTTCCGCCTGTTTCTTACTGAATACCCATGTACGTTGATTTTCCATCTTGTCGTTCCAGGAGCGGGCAACCACATCGTCCTGAGAACGAGCGACCTGCATTGCCTGCAGCAGACCTTTCTTGGCTTCCTCTACCTCTTGATCTGTAAAGCCGTCTTTAATCGCTTTAGCAATCACGTCGCGGGCACTGGCTTCTGCCTGAAGCATGTTCTGAGGAGCCACAATCGCACGGAAAACAAAGCTACCGTTATCGCCCTTCGCAGGAATACGAACGTGAGAACCGGCGCCGTATGAAAGGCCTTCTTTCTGGCGAAGTCTTTCAATCAAACGGTTGGAAAGACCTGTGCCGCCGCCCAGAATCCAGTTGGCAACGGTAAGTGCCGGAGCATCCGGAGCTGTGTCGTTGATCGGGAACACAGAACGAGCAACGATAATTGCGTTTTCCTTGTCAGGAGTATCAATAACGACGCGAGTGGCTTTAACGGGACGATATTCCGTTACGACCGGAGCGTAATGAGCCTTAGAAACGTACTTGGCGTAATCATCACGAATGATCTTTTCCACTGCCTTCGGATCGAAATCGCCGACAATCGAAATCTCACCGCGAGACGTACCACCGAATTCTTTATAGAAAGCTCTGACTTGGTCAACTGTAAGCTTATTCAGCTGTTCCAGCGACTCATCTAAAGAGTATTCGTAGCGAGGATCGCCCTTCGGATAAGTATTGAAGTGCTGCGTAATAGCGTTCTGAGCGAGCGCATCAGGTTTATCACGCATGCTTTCGATCATGACCTGCATCTGCTTCTTAAACTGATCAAATTCATCCTGCGGCATGATCGAGTTGTGCATGGCATCAAACACAAGCTCAAGAGCGGCCGGAAGATTCTTTCTCGTAGTCGTGAAGTTCGTAATGGAACCGGCCATCTTCAGCTCGGTCATACGATCTTCAATTTCAGAGCGAGTCATCGTCTTTGTTCCGCGAGTCAGCATCGCAGCAGCAACAGGCTGAAGATTAGCCTTACCAAAAAGATTCTTCTCGTCGCCGGACTTGAACTTCATGCAAACGGTCACGGTTTCACCGCGTGTCTGTTTGGGCAGCAAAGCAATATTCAAATCGCCGATATCAATACGCTGTGTCCTCTTGTCGAGGTTATCGAACGAAGAGTCGAAAGCCTCAATCTTTTGAGCAGTTCCCTGCGGCTTGTAATTAGCCAGCAGTTCATCCGCGCTCGGAGCTTTTGTGATCTCTGCGCGCTGAGGATTGTCATCGGGAATGAAGAGTCCGACAACTCGGTTGTCACGCACGAAATATTTGTCTGCTGCACTGTCAGCCTGCTGAGCAGTGACGTCTTTAGTCTTATCGCGGCCGTAGAAGAAAAGTCTCCAGTCGCCCAGCGCAATGTACTCTGATAAGCCGACACCAAATCCTTCCGGATCGGCAAAGGCGCGTTCGTACATGGTTTCCATCTGAGCCTTGGTTCTGTTTAACTCTTTAGAAGTCATCGGCTTCTGCTTTAAAGAGCCTTCAATCGTTTCGATAAGCTTATCTTTAACTTTCTCAAGCGATTCGCCTTTCTTAACGGAGGCACCGAAGATCACAAAGCCGGGCTCCTTAGCGCCGACGGCGTAACCGAAAACATTTGCTGCTAGTCCGGTTTTTACTAAGGCTTCGTACAGACGGCCGTTAGGAGAATCGGCCAACACTTCAGTTGCAACTTCCACGCCTAAAGCATCCGGATGTAAAGCGCTCGGGATGCGGTAGCCGACAGCAACCATCTGAGTTTCGCCTTTGCGGCGGATCTCAAACACGCGTTCACCGTCCGCTGTCGGTTCCACTGTCCATTCAGCTGGAAGCGCTTCTTTCGGGTTCTGGATTAAAGAGAAATCTTTAACGATCCATTCCAGCGTTTTCTGGACATCGAACTTACCGCTGACTGTTAAGACAGCGTTGTCCGGGCGGTAATACCGGTGATAAAAAGCCTGAAGGTTTTCGATACGAACATGTTCGATATCGCTTCTGTTGCCGATGGTGCTCTTGCCGTAGTTGTGCCAGTCGTACATCATGGACTGCATACGCTTCATCAACACGCTGGAAGGACGATTCTCGCCCATCTCGTATTCGTTGCGCACAACGCTCATTTCGCTGTCTAAGTCTTTTTTAGCGATAAAGGAGTTGCGCATAGCGTCAGCACTCCAAGCTAAAGCGAACTTGAGGTTGTCTTCTGTAGCAGTAAAGGAGACAAAGTAATTAGTACGGTCGAGCCAAGTGGAACCGTTCATGCGGAAACCGCGGTTCGTGAATTCTTTGGTCGGATTCGGGAAGTTTTTGCTTCCTTTAAAAATCAGATGCTCGAGCAAATGAGCCATGCCGGTTTCGCCGTAGTTTTCCTGACGAGAACCGACCTGATAAGTCATGTTAACGGTCGCCGTATCTTTAGAGGCATCCGGGAAAAGAACTACGCGTAATCCGTTGGTAAGACGATATTCTGTCACGCCTTCAATACTCGGCCCTTGGGTCACACCGGCCGGAAGTGCAGTACCGGCTTGAGAGACGCTGACCGGTGCTTTTGTTTCTTCTGCTTGTGTATTCATCATAGTAAAGGCTGAAGCGACGCAAGCCGCGACAGCAAGTTTTTTCGCAATTTTCATAGATACGAATATTCTGTTTTAACGAATTGTTTGCTAAGGATAATCCGCTTGTCTTAAGACAACGTTCAATCGGCCCCCGGATAGCGACAAAACGATGCCTAATTTGTAAGAGTTTTTGAACGAAAATGAGAAATATTCTTCTTATCAGTACAAAAGAAACAGTCGGGGAGTCTTAGAAAGTAATTTAGGCCGAAAACCCCTACGGATCTTCGGCCTAATCATTTAAGGAAAGGAAACGTTGTTACTTCTCGCTGTTCTTGTACTGCTGGTCCGTGACCGGTTCCATCCATGTCACGTTCTTGCCTTGAGGATCGTACCCGGTAACCGTCATTTGAACCATTCTCTTGTCGGGAGCTGCGCCATGGAAATGTTTGATGCCTTTTGGACATACAACCACATCGCCTTTTTTCAGGACGCTCACTGGTTTTCCATAGACGCCCGAACGGCCTTCTCCTTCAACAATGATCAGAACCTGTCCGATCGGGTGTGTGTGCCAGAAAGATCTGGCGCCTGGTTCAAAAATTACATATGCACTGGATACCGGCATCCCGGGAACAGATTCAGACAGAGGGACGATCTTGACTTCACCGGTAAATATCTTGTCGCTTCCTTTAATGCTCTGGATGGCATCGCCCCGTTTTACCAGCTGATCACCGGCAGGATTTTGTTCGTCTACTGCAACAGCAGATTCCATAACCAACAGAGAGGAAAGAAGAGCAGAAATGAGTTTCAACACGATGGTCACCTATATTCAATCTATTGATAGGAAGCTTCTGAGAAAACTTGCTTTGATGGCTCAATAGTAGAAAACAGGATTATTCATGTCTAATATAAATTTAATATAACTTTTTATTAAATTTATGCATATATACACTCGACTTCAAGCCCAAAGTCTAGTCTGACTGTAAGAACATCAGAATCCACAAGAAAAGTTGGTTTGTAGAAATCGAAAATTCTCGCTCCGGCTAAGTTTGCATTTTCGGATTGAAAGATCCTCCATCGACACTTTCTTCCGTCAAAGGTTCCTCCCCCACATTTGCGATTCTTTTCTTTCTAATTTCAAAAAATTCAAGAGGTTGTTAGAGCTTTCCCGAGTGTGATTTTGAATTACCCGCACTCGCAAAATTGAGTAGAATGAGGCGGTTAACTCAGGCGAAGAAAACGGTTAAGAGCAGTTATCTAAGCAGTCTTCCTCGCATTTTTTGGATAAATTAAATTTAATTATGAAAAAACTTCTTCTCGCAACAGCCCTGGCAGCCCTTGCCGCTCCCGTCTTCGCTCAGACTGCCTTCACCGTTAACGGTCAGACAGTTTCCGTGGCAGATCAGCAAGAACTCATGAAAGTTCTTGCTGACCGCGGAGTCAAAGACCAGAAACAGCAGCTCGAAGCTGCCCGCAGCATCCTCGCTCAGGAAAAACTCATTGAAGAAGCGGCTAAAAAAGCCAATATCGCTCAGGATCCTGCCGTCAAAGCGCTGATTGCAGAACGTCAGACAGAAATTTACTCCGCTGAATTAGTTCGCAAAAATGCTGCTGCCCACCCGCTGACCGATGCGGACCTCAAGAAAACTTACGAAGAAGTTAAAAAACAGTACGATCCGAACGAAATCAAAGTTCGTCACATCCTTGTTAAAACAGAACAAGAAGCCAAAGACATCATCAAGTCTTTGAACGCCGGCGGTGACTTTGCAACGATCGCCAAAGAAAAATCTTTGGATCAGGGTACAGCAGCTCAGGGCGGAGAAATCCCGTTCACCAACATCCGCAGAATCGCTATCCCCGGATTTGCAGAAACTGCAATGGCTCTGAACAAAGGTGCTCTTCTTCCCGTTCCTTTCCACAGCGCACTCGGCTACCACGTTATCCAGCTTCAGGACAAGCGTGAAGTTCCTCTGCCCTCTTTCGATGCTCTGAAACCTCAGATTCAGAATCTTGCTGCACAGCGTCAGGCTCAGCAGTACATGGCTGATCTGATGAAGAACGCTAAGATCGCTGAAGCCGCTCCGGCTAAGAAAAAATCCTCTAAGTAATTTCCATTGATACTTAGGAAAGGTCGCTTCGGCGGCCTTTTTTGCCAATTGAAAATGAAAATCTCTAAAGTCGGCTAATAGCGGGGAGAGTAAATAGGATTATCCCTGTAAATTAGGGATGAAACCAGCTGTTCTTAAGAGTCGCGTAATGATATACCTCTATTTAACAAAAAACGGATTTTTAAGTAGAATTCATTGAATTTGAAAGTTTCATTACCTGAAACGATTTTGTTGTTGGAAAAAAGAGAGTGAAGTTCCTTTACGACCTTTTGCCGGTGATTTTGTTCTTCGGCACATTTAAAGTTGCTCAGACAAATCCGGACTCTGCGGCTGCGCTTTGCAACCAATGGCTGGGAAGCGGCTTTCAAGCCGACCAGGCCCCGGTTATTTGTGCCACGGCTGCTGCGATAATCGTGTCGCTTCTTCAGATCGGCGTGAAATTTGTACGCCGTGAGAAGATCGATCCGATGCTGTGGATTTCTGTTGCCGTCATCTTAGTCTTCGGCTCTCTGACAATCTGGCTTCACGATGAAATGTTCATCAAATGGAAACCCACGATCCTTTACTGGATCTTTGGCGGAATCCTTTTGGGCGGTTCTTTCATGCATAAGAACTTCCTTAAGTCGCTTCTCGGTAATAAAGTTTCTCTTCCGGAACCTGCATGGAATATTCTCCTTCGCGGTTGGATCGGTTTTTTTGCCGTTACCGGTGTTCTTAATCTTATAGTTGCCTACACATGCTCCACCGACGTGTGGGTGAATTTCAAACTGTTCGGGCTGATGGGACTGACGCTCCTCTTTACCCTAGGCGTCGGCTTTTATATTTCCCGATTTATCCCTGAATCTGATTCGGAAGGAAAATAAAGATGAGTCACACTCCCACATTAGAAAGAATCAGCCAAGCGCTTGAGCCGATTTTCCCAATCGAGCTTCGCTTTACTGATTACACAAGACCTGAAGCCGGCAGAGCTCCTGCTGCAGGCTCCCTCTACCACCTCTTTGTCATTTCCAGACGTTTTGAAGGTCTGCCGAAAATTGACCGACACCGAATCGTTTACGAATACTTGAAACCTTTTATCGGTCACGGTATTCACAACATCAATATGACATTGCTGGCGCCGAGCGAATCTCGCCACTAATATTTTTATTTGAGGCTGCAGGTGCTTAAGTCCTTTGTGCTCGCCGCTGCGCTTGCCGGCGTCCTTCCTGCAGCCGTTGCTCAAACTGCCTTTACGGTTAACGGACAATTTGTTTCCGTAGAAGAACAAAAGCAGTTAATGGACTTCCTGAGAGCCAACGGCGTAACCAATGAAAAGCAGCTTAAAAACGCAGCCCGAAGCATTCTTCTCGAACAAAAAATCATCGAACAAGCTGCCAGAAATGAAGGTCTTCTAGAAGATCCTCGAGTTCGTGTTTTAACTTCGGAAAAACAGGCTCAGCTTTACGGATCGATTCTGAGCCGCCGATATGCTTCTGAGCATCCGATCACGGAAGAACAGGGTCGGAATCGTTACGACTCACTTCTCTCTAGCTACGATCCACACGAAATCAAATTTCGACATATCTTGGTAAAGACACCGGAAGAAGCTAGAGAAATTATTCAATCTCTCAAGGTAGGTTCCGATTTTGGTTCTCTCGCTAAAGAGAGATCTTTGGACCAAAGTACCTCTCAAAACGGCGGACAGATTCCTTTTACGAATATTCGTAATGTCTTGGTTCCGGGCCTCGCCGAAGCCATCCTCGCTCTTCAGCCGGGCGACCTTCTGCCGGTTCCTTTCAAAAGCAAGCTCGGATATCACGTGGTGCTTCTCGAAGAAAAACGTGAGGTCCCCTTTCCTTCTTATGAAGAAGTTAAGCCAAAAGTGCTTTCAGAACTTGAAAGACTTCAGACAACAGAGTTCTTGAACGACCTTCAGAAAGACGCAAAAATTCTCAAAGTTTCGGACAGCTCTGTCGACTAGACTGCACTGCATTTTTCCTTCTAATCATCTTCTAAAAGTAACATCCGCTTTCTTTTGGATCCTCCGCAACCTCTAATCGTACCTAGCCACTTCGTTCAGGCTGATAAAATGGCGTTTTTTAATCATTGGAACACGTCATGGGTTTCTTAACCGGTAAAAAATTCCTGATCACTGGAATCTCTTCTAATCGCTCTATTGCTTATGGAATTGCAAAGGCTTGTGCCAGAGAAGGCGCTGAACTAGCTCTTTCCTATAACAACGAACGCTTTAAAGAACGCGTGCAGGGCTTTGCCGATGAATTCGGCGCCGGACAAGTCATTAAGTTGGATGCATCTTCCGATGAATCAATTGATTTAGCAGCCCTTGAACTCGCCAATCGCTGGACCGACGGTTTTGACGGCTTTGTCCACTCGATCGGCTGGGCGCCCCGCGAATCCATCAGCGGCAGCTTCCTCGAAGGCGCTTCCCGCGAAGGCTTCCTCTCCGCAATGAACGTCTCCGTTTACTCCTACATTGCGATGGCTAAGAGAATGGTCCCGTTAATGGCCGGCCACAAAGCTTCTTTGCTGACATTGTCTTACCTCGGCGGAGAAAAAGTCGTTCCCAATTACAACACGATGGGACTTTGCAAAGCAGCGCTTGAATCTGCTACCCGCTATATTGCTGCTGACGTCGGCCCGCAGGGCATTCGCGCCAACACACTCTCCTGCGGCCCGATTAAGACTCTTGCCGCAAGCGGCATTAAAGGCTTTAGCTCAATGCTGGCTCAGTGCAAGGCCGTTTCTCCGACTCGTTCTTTGGTTTCAATTGATGAAGTCGGCAACACCGCAGCCTTCCTTCTTTCCGACAATTCTCTTGGAATCACTGCGGAAACCATCTATATCGACGGCGGCTTTAATGCTCTTGCCTGCTGCGTCGATCAGACAGCATCTGAAAACGCCTAATCATTAGCGCTCTAGTTCTCAATGGGCGGCCTTCACGGCCGCTTATTTATATTTCGGAACACCGAGGTCTTTTTCTTTGAGTTTCTTCATTCGCTCGGCATCTTCAATCGCCCATTCTTTAAAGAGCCCTCTCATCCATTTATGCGCCGGATCTCGGTGCTTGCTGTCCGACCAAATCAGAACATTCCATTTTTCGGTCTCTTCAAAATCAATTGGCAAGGGAAGCGCCGTTAACTTATAGGCCTTCATTGCCAGCTCTGCAGCACGCCAGCCGCAAACCGAAATCAAATTCGTCTTCTCAATAGCGCCCCATGCAGAATAGAAACGCGACGTAGAAAACCTCGTGTGTTCCATAAACCTTTCGTATTGGAATAAGCCTTGCTCAGGGCCGACCCAGGATGCGGACCGACCTGTCCGAATAGATACACGGTCATAAACTTGAAGGTATCGAGTTAACAAAGGACCTTTGAGTTGCGTAAGTGGATGCCCCTTCCTGACAAGCAACACACGATCCAGCGGGTAAAGCTTCATTCGGTGGAGATCCGGCGCCAGATCAACGTCCGTGATTACCGCAAAATCCGCTTTGCCTTCACTTACAGCGGCGATCTCATTGTCGTGCTTGCTCAGGTCTAATCGTACTTTCGGCGCTCTTTCAATCATTTTCGGCAGTACACCGGAAATCACGACAGAGATTTCGGTCATCACTGAGCTCAAGACAAAAGTCCTTGTGGATTGACTCGGATCAAACTGCATATCCATCATCGCTTCAGAAGCTTCCAAAATCTGATGAATCTGCGGCTTGATCTGCAGGTAGTAGTTTGTCGGCACCCAGATTCCTTCCATTTGTCTAAAAATTTCCTGCGGAAAGTACGAACGTATCCGAGAAAAGTTCCTGCTTGAGGAAGACGGAGACAAATTTAACAACAACCCCGCGCGAAGCAAAACGCCCGTCTTTTCTAGCTCCGCAAGAAACCTCGTATCGTCAATAGAAAGTTTGGTAATGTCTGCCACAGTGATAACCCTTTGTCAACAATGCAAAGATAGGAGTGCAACTTGCGCAAAGTATATCTCCATAAGGCACGCTTAAGATACTCCTAGAAACACCAAGCGGTACACCACTTAATAACCACAAAACAAGGAGAATTACGATGCTTCGTAGAAGTCTGCTTACATCTGCTATCGCAGCCTCTTTACTCACCACTTTCTCGCTTCCTGCATTCGCAACGCAGGTTTATGAGACCGACCTCGTTATCATCGGGGGCGGCCTGTCCGGTTTGGCAGCAGCTCAGAGCGCAGTTGACCAAGGCGCTAAACCGATCGTCCTCGAAAAAGAAGCTGCTCTGGGCGGCGGCGGAAACTTCCCTGAAGGAAGTCTTGGCGTCGGCACCCGTTATCAGAAGGAACACAACATCAACACCACCGTTGACCAGGTTCTTACTGCCGCTCTGCAGTACCATCACTATCGCGCTGACCCGCACGTCCTTCGTGTTCTGATTGAAGAATCCGGAAAGACCATTGACTGGGTTATGGACAAAGGCGCTCAGATGCGCGGCATCCGCACCATGTATCCGAAAGATGAATCCCTGATGACATGGCACTTGTTCAAAGGCGGTGCTGCCGGCATCATCCAGCGCTTCGCTAAGGAAGTTCGCGCCAAAGGCGGCACAATCCTCACCGAAACCCCGGCCAAGAAACTGATCGTTGAAAACGGTAAAGTGGTAGGTGTTGAAGCTGTCGACGGCGAAGGCGAAAAAGTCATCGTCAAGGCCAAGAAAGTCATTATCGCTACCGGCGGTTTCGAATCCAATAAAGAAATGCTCGCCAAGTACGTGAACGACTCCTCTGCTCTAGGTATGTTTGAACCGGTTTGGTACCGCGGTCCTGTAACCGACGGTAAGAACGGTGACGGCCGTACGGGTGACGGCATCCAAATGGCTCAGTTAGTCGGTGCAGGCGTTAAAGGTATGCATACCATTGCAGGTAACGCTCCGTACCTCGCCGACCTGCCCCCGATCAACCAATTCATGGGAGCTGATGAACTCAAGCAAGGCCGCTGCGCTTTGGCTCAGCCCTGGCTCTGGGTTGATCAGCACGGCAAACGCTTCTTCAACGAATCCCGTGGTGCTGTTTTCGTTGATGTCTACAATGCCATGACAAGTGCTGGCGGCGTAATGTACAACATCATCGACCAGCAGAAATATGATCAGTTGGTTAACAAGGGCGCTTTGCTTCCGTTCAACGCCATCGTTCTTGCCGGCGTTCCTCTGAAGGCTCTTCCGAAGACTTTCGAAATCGGTCAGCAGAGAGGTTGGGCTTTCAAGGCTGACACAATCGACGACCTAGCTGCACAGATCGGCGTACCTGCTTCCAACCTGAAAGAAACAATGAACAAGGTGAACGAATACGCTAAAGCTGGTAAAGATCCGGAATTCGGCCGTCTGCCTGAACACCTTGCAACTTTCAATATGGAAAAAGGTCCGTACTATGCTCTGAAAGGCATCCGCGCATTCTTCCTAACTTTGGGCGGCGTCACTGTCAATCCGAAGTTCCAGGCTCTGAATCCGCAGGGCGACGTGATCGACAACCTCTATGTCGTCGGTCAGGATATCGGCGGTTTGTATGACTCTTCTTACGACCTCCGCTGCGAAGGCTCTGCCTCTTCGTTCGCTATGACCAGCGGCCGCTTAGCTGCTGACAACGCTCTTGCCGATGTCAAAGCCGGTAAGTAACTTCTAGAGAAGCCCGGACCGTAGGGTCCGGGTCTAAAAACGGAAGAAAAAAATGAAATTTAACCGCCTCATTACCACCGCAGCAATTCTGTTAGCCGGCGCCTTCTGTACTGCTCAGGCTGCTCCCACCATGGCAAAGCACATGCAAAAAGGCGTGACTTGCGAACAGTGTCACAACTCTTCCGCTCCGGTTGCCGCTGCCAAGTCCAAGGCTTGTATGAAATGCCATAACTACCAGGACTTAGCCGCTGCTTCTGCCGCAAAGAAAGTAGCTTTAAACCCGCATGATTCTCATGCCGGACAGCTTCGCTGCACACTTTGCCATAAAGAACACGAACAAAGCGTTCTCTACTGCCGTCAGTGCCACAAGAACGCAGAAGACAAACGCTTTGATATGGCTGTACCTTAATCATTCCTAAAAATTGTCAAACTATTTTTGAACTCCCGCCTCTCCTCGGGAGTTTTTTGCGGCCAAGCTAATGGCCGCTTTATTTTTTCAAAGCGGCCATAGCTTAATTTCATTAGTTATCCAGGAATCCGATGGTTCTTCTGGAAGAAGACATCTGGCCTTCCTTCAGTTGAGTTTCAACTTTCAGCATGTCGACAATCTTTTCTCCGGAAACAGCTTTGGTAAAACGAAGTCTTCTGTCGATAGCCGCAAAATCTCCCGGGGAAAGATTTCTGATCTTCCGCAGATTGTTCACTTCGTTTCCGACAGAGAATTTCCACTTCTGAGCCAGTCTTCTGTACATTTCTTCTGCCTGATCATCAGTCATGTATTCGAGTTTGGCCTTCAAGTCGAATCTTCTCAGACAAGCGTTATCCATCAGATCCAAAAGGTTCGTTGTTGCCACAAGGTAGCCTTCATAAGACTCCATCTGAGTCAAAAATTCGTTGACTTGCGTAACTTCCCAGGAATGATTCGCGGTTCTTCGATCTTGAAGGAAAGAATCAATTTCATCAAAGAGTAGAACGGCATTTTCTCTTTTTGCTTCTTCAAAGGCAGCGGCGATATTGTGTTCTGTACCGCCGACATAGCAGTTCAGAAGATCCGACGCTTTTTTCATGATGAGAGGGCGTTCAAGCTTCTTTGCGAGCCAATGACAAAATTCTGTCTTGCCCGTGCCCGGGGGACCGTAAAGACATAATCTTCCGGCGCCCGCTTCTTTGAGGCCTTTCGATAAAGCTTCCAGATCTGTATCGGAGTTGCTTAAAGCAGGGTCGAACTTTCCGATTTTCTTCGTCGCGGCAGCCAGTTTTCCAAAACCTTGTGCCTTGAGAATATCTTCGAGAAGAGCCATCAAAGAGTCTTCCGGAAACTTAACTTTATTACCTTGGAGGTTGTCCACGATCTCTCCGACTTGAGCGACAAGTGCCGGAGAAAGATTTTCCGTATTCACCAGACGACTAATGTTTTCTTCAGACAAAGATTTGGCCAATGTTCCTTGTGCGAGCTTCTCCATTTGAGCTCGAGGCGGATAACCAACCTTTAGGACAAAATGAAATCTTCTGATAATGGCAGCATCCATAGAACGCAGAGAGTTCGTTGTCCACACGGTCAGTTTTTTAGTGTTTTCGAGTGCGGTATTGATGCGCGCTTTGTTTGTACGATCAGTCGTTCCTTGGACCAGATCACTGTTGAAAACGTCATCCGCTTCATCAATCAGAATTGCCGTGACGGCGTCGTTCCGACTTAACTTGCAGGCTCGTTCCCAGCAAGCCAAAACCTTTTCCTCTCTTCCGAGTTTTAATGTGTAGGCTTTTTTACCGGCTTGTTCAATCAAAAGTTTTCCTAATTCCGTCTTTCCGGAACCAGGAGGACCATACAAAAGAACATTGACGCCTCTGGGGCCTTCATCTTTAATCCCCTTTAAAAACGGAACGACTAAAGAGTCAATCACAGGTAGATACTTGACGTCTTCGAGCGTGAGACGAGACTTGTTGCAAGGAGTGAGGATCGAACTTACAAGCTGCTTCTTTTCGATTTTCCCGAAGAAGAGATCAAAGAAGGAAATACCGGATTTGGATTCAAAGTAGTCCTCGAAATCAATATTAGAAGACTCTCTGTCTACGCCGAAGATTGCCATTCGGATAAGTTTGCCATCCGGCCCGAGCATTTCTTGGACCTTTTCCAAAGGCAGGCCCAACGTTTTTGCGATGACCTCCAGCACGAGGAAAAAGCCGCGGTCGGAATAACTGAAAGAGTTCAGGGCTCTTCTCAAGTTTCGATAGGCAAGAGTGAAGAAGATGAAGGCGGTGACTAGACCTTCATCTTCGGAAAGGTCATAGGCTTCTTTGATGAGTTCAAGATTAGCCGCAAAACCTTTCGGGTAGAAACCGTGCAAATCAATCTCTTTCTTAATGTTGCGATAAACCTTCTTCATGGAAACTGGAGGATTGTCGATGCGCTTTCTAAGCTCTGTTTTCACAGATTTGTATCGACGAAAAACACTGTCGCCTGCATCGTCAAGTAATTCAGTGTCGCCTTCTTCTTTTCCTTTAAGTTCGTAAAGTTCCGAAACGTCGTTTTCGATTTCCTGCTGCCACGCCTTGACCACTCGGATATTTGCCATCTCCTGCACATCATCGAGTTCCAACGATTTATAGCCGGAGAGTTCGATCAAAATCTTGGATGTCCAATATTCAACACACAAGGTACTCTGCTGTTCTGAATCCGGAATAGAACGAAGACGGTTGTCACTAAACATTTTTTCAAAGACACTTGTTCTTCTGCGAGGCATTTTTGTTCTCCTTCTATGTTGTTATTTTTGCATTTGAAGCGAAAGAAATTGACGCAGTAAAACCGATTAAAATAAAAATCAATACGCGCCTTGCGACAGAAATTTGACCTTGGAGAGCCTAAGGATGGGAAGAAAACACGATAAAAAAGAAGAAGCATCGATCATTTTGGAGATTCTCAATCGAATACCGCTGAGCAAACGGTTTGTCTCGGTGGACGACATTCTTAATTCTTTGGCATCGGCAGACATTGATGTCAGCAGGCGGTCACTGCAGCGTTACTTGAAGCAAATGTATGACTGCGGCAAATACGGTTTGGTGCGCGACGACCGAGGAAATGCCTACGGTTACCGAAGAGAACGCACGGATTCCATCACCGACAATATTCACTTAAAACCAAATGAATGTCTGCTTCTGAGAATTGCGCAGGAGCACATGAAGTATCAGATTCCGGGAACCGTCCTCAAATCGTTGGGATTCTTATTTGATGCGGCTTCCGAAATGCTCAAGGAAAAAGGTTCGAACGCCAAAGAAAATCAATGGCTCAATAAAGTCTGCGTCATTTCATCCTCAATTCCGCAAATGCCTTCCAAGGTACTTCCAAGAATCTTTGATGCGGTCTCCGAAGCGTTGTATTCGGAAAAGAAACTCAGAATCGAATACACCAACATGAACGGCAAAACCACGAGCGCCGTTATCTCTCCTCTTGCCCTGGTTCAGCAAGATGTCCGACTCTACTTAATTTGTCAGTTCGATCATTTCGACAACGTCGTCCATCTGGCGCTTCATCGTTTCAAAAAGGCTGAAGTCACCTCTTTTGATGCGCATCGCCCGGAAAAGTTTGATCTCCAGTCTTACATTCACGACCGTCACTTTAATTACAGCAACGGAGAATGGGTCCACTGGATATTGGAGTTCAAGAGCGATGTCACGGCAAAGAACTTAGAGGAAACGCCTTTCAACACTTCTCAGAAATTGCTTAAAAAAGAAGACGGAACCTGGCGTCTGGAAGTTGACATCCAGGATTCCAGGATGCTGGACGGCTGGGTGGCCATGTGGAAGAACGATGCTCAGATCACGCTCAGTCAAAAGGAATATTTAGAAAGAGAAACCGGTGATTACGATGAATAACAATAACCGGAGGATCTTCTCCGGTCGCTTGGTTTCTTCAATAGTTATTAAGGATTTCGGACGTCGGTAATGGAGTCATCGACTTCGCTCAGACGTTCTAAAAGCGTTCTGTTAATCTCAAGAAGTTTCTTGTAAGCTGCACGTGTCTTAAATAAATCAATAATGTTCTCTATACGGCGCTGAGCGATGTACGGAGAAATCGGACGCTGAATATAGTCAGCCACGCCCAGCGAATAAGCACGATGCACAACGTCATGCTCTAAGGATGCCGTAATCAGAAAGACAGGAATGCTCTCCACTAATCCTTCTTTGATCGCCTCCTCCAAAAAGGTTAAACCGTCCATCTCAGGCATGACATAGTCAAGAAGGATGGCACAGATGTCTTCTTTTTTCTTGCGAAGAATTTCCAGAGCCTCAGGACCGCTTTCGGCAAATTCGATCTCATGGCTTTGAGAGAACATGATGGACAGGACGTCTCGATTCAGCTCGACGTCATCCACAATCAAAATTGTATTTTTAGCCTGACCCATTTTTTCTCTCTTTCCCGACCAATAAAACAGCGCTCGGCCGGATGCGTCCAAGACAAATACCGTTGTTTGAATCCTTACCGAAGGTATCTATGACCTATGCATTTTTTTTGCGCAAGGAAAATGGCATTTTCGGACAAGTTATACAACTAATCAAATCTTGACCGTCTGCATTCAAACACAGTTGTTGATATTAACATCTTAGTGTTGTATGCCAACGAATATGAAGCCTTGTTTTTACCAGCTGGGCCCGTAAAGCACCGTCATTTATGGCGGTGATATAAGGGCCGACTGACCGGTTACTCCGGCGTATCTTGCTGCTCTATGTACTGTTTGATAATGGAAATAGGCGCTCCGCCACAACTTGCGGCAAAATAGGAGGGAGACCACAAGGCTCCGGCCCAAAGTTTGTCTTGAATGCAAGCATATCGTTTCTTCCGAATAAGTCGACTTGAGACCCCTTTCAGACTATTAACCAAACGAGATACTGAAACTTTCGGCGGATAATTGATTAGCAAGTGGACATGATCCTTTTCTCCGTCAAACTCTACTAGCTCGGCCTCGAAATCCTGGCAGACCGAGGCAAAAATCTCCTTCAGATCTTCCAATACTGCCTTAGTAAATACAGAGCGGCGATACTTAGTGAGGAAGACCAAATGAATATGTAAATTAAAAACACAGTGTCTGCCGTGTCTAATATCGTTACTTTTGTTCATAGACCAAGTATAATTTGCTTAGTAATCGCGAGGGCTGCAATGCTAATACGACGTGCCTTTAAATTTGAATTGAAGCCGGATGGCCGGCAGGCTTGTCAAATCGGCAAATTCTGCGGCTGCGCCCGTTATGTCTACAATCGTACCTTATCTCTTGAGAAGTCGCTGTACGCAAAAGATGACAAACACTCATTCAGATATACAGAAGCTACCAAAAGGCTTCCAGAGTGGAAAAATAAACATCCTTTCCTGAAAGAGTGCCATAGCCAGGTGCTTCAGCAGTCCCTAAAAGATCTTGATCGGGCTTACACCAATTTCTTCGAAAAACGAGCTAACTTTCCAAAATACAGGAAGAAGTTCCGGCATGACTCTATTCGTTTTCCTCAAGGAGTTGAACTCGATGAGGTCAAACAGAAGATTAGGCTGCCAAAAATCGGGTGGGTAGGATATCGGAAAAGCCAAGACATCATCGGCACGATAAAAAACGTCACCATCATACGCCGCGGTGATAAATGGGATGTCTGCATCCAGACGGAATATGAGGACAACCCGCCTGCTCCAACTCCTTCCGAGATAGGGATTGACATGGGAGTCAAGTATTTTGCGACGCTCTCCGACGGTAAAGTTTTTGAACCCCTCAGCCCCTTCAAGCGAGAGCGGGAGAAACTTGCGATACTTCAAAAAGAGTTAGCCAGACAGAAAAAAGGGAGTAGGAACAGCAGAAAAACAAAGAGAAAGATTGCACGACTTCATCGCCATATCGCCGACAGCCGAAGAGACTTCCTTCATAAGACTTCGACACGGATAGCCCAAAACCACAGCACCGTGTACGTTGAGGATCTGAAGGTCTCGAACATGTCGGCTTCTGCCGCCGGAACAATAGAGAATCCGGGCAAAAAGGTTAAACAGAAGAGTGGTCTGAACCGCTCAATTTTGGATCAGGGTTGGTATGCGTTTTCCCGGATGCTCTCCTATAAGCTGGAGCGCAAAGGCGGAAAACTGATCAAAGTTGATCCCAGAAACACCAGCCGAACATGTCCGCAATGCGGTTTGGTTTCTGCAGAGAACAGAAAAACGCAAGCCTCTTTTGCGTGTGTTGCCTGCGGGTACCGCGCCAACGCGGATTTGGTCGGAGCGATAAATGTACTAAGGGCCGGACGGGCCCGGTTAGCCTGTGGTATGAGTGGTGCAGTAAGGCCGCTGTCAGCAGGAACCCAAAGAAACCTACTGCAGCATTAGGCTACGGCCGCTGCAGAGGTGGTATGGAATCCACGCCATTTATGACGAGGAGGACGTCAATGAGATTCGTCAGACTTTAGAAAAGAGAAAATTTTGAGTAAAAATAAAGGAGGCCCCGCAAGAGACCCCCTGAGTTCATTCTTCTTTCGAAGAAAGACTGTTCAGCAGAAATTACTGAGCTTTGGCAAGAGCAGCGTTAACACCGGCAAGGATACCCTTGGAGGAGTTTGTTGCTCCGGCGATAGTTTCAACACCCTTAGTGCCGTTCTTCTTAATGATTTCAGGGATCATGTTGTCGATCGGAGCCTGAATGATCATGTCGGTTTCAGTGTGTTTGAGGACCTTAATATCGGCAATCTTGCCGCCTTTGATAACGACGGAAACATCGATCTTACCGTGGTTGCCATCGCCCTGACCTTCGTATGTGCCGTCTTTGTAGGCAGCAGAAGCGGCGGTCATCAAGCAGAAGCTGGCGAGCAAGAGTACGAGTTTTTTCATCGGATTTAACTCCATTAAAAATAAAATAATTTTTAAGTAGACCGTCAAGAAAACTTGACGAACGTATTTATTCTATGGAAAAAGAAAGGCACTAAACGAAAAACAACGCTCATTTTGACGTTAACTTGCATTATTAGTGTTACTACGTATTAATTGAAATTCGGCCCTGTTACGTTTGATAACAGGGCCTAAAAAGCTGCCTTTTTACCAAGCACCCATCCACGTAACTAACAGCGCATTGATCAGGTCGATGAGGAATGCGCCCACCAAACTAATGATGAGCCACGCCCTCGGGCTCGAACCGTATTTCTCGGCAATAGCCTGCATATTGGCTAAGCCGTTTGCCGTCGAACCCATGGAGAAACCGATGCCGCCGGCGCAAAGCATCACAGCGTCGTAGGTTTTTCCGAAGATAAAGAACATCGCCCAGGCAAACACCACCATGAGGATGGTTTGGCCGGCAAGAATGATCATGAGCGGAAGCGCAAGATTAAGAAGTTCATGCAGCTTTAATCCATTAATGGCCATCGTCACGAACAGCACCAAGCTGATTTCGGCGATAGCGTTCATTCCCTTGCCTTCGACCGTGTATTTGCCGGAGAAATCTCCGACGTTTCTGACGATTGCTGCCACGATCATGGATCCAATATATGCCGGAAGCGTGATGTACTGCCCCATGTACTGAGATAAAACGGCACCGAGACCCATACAGATGGCAACGATCGTTCCAGCCTTCAGCAGCTGCGGCGTATAAGTCGGATCTTTCTCTCCTTCAACAACTGTCGTTTCCAGATCTTCCGGAATATGCAGTTCCGGCTCCGGCGTATCAACTTCTTTCGGAGTAATGACTTTGTACTTACGAATGAGCCACTCGGCAAACGGTGCACCGATGAGCAAAGCCACTACCATGCCGAAAGTGGCTGCCGTAATGGCCACTGCCGTTCCGCCCTGTACGCCGTAAGTCTGTTCAAAATACGGACCGAAAGCCGCAGACGTTCCTAGACCGCCCATCATTGAGACCGAACCGGCCAGCAGACCGTAATGGAAATCCAATCCCATCATTTCTGCCAGGCCCATACCCAAGAAGTTCTGCAGAACGCAAAGAATGGTAATGACAAATAAGAACGAGACTAAAAGCTTTCCGCCTTCCGTAACGATTTTCAGACTGGCCGACAGGCCGATTGTCGTAAAGAAAGCCAGCATTAAAAGCGTCTGCAATGAGGTGTCAAAGTTGACTTTCATGAAATGGAAATATTCCAGGCAGGAAAGTACCAGTGCAACCAACATACCCCCCACGACCGGACTCGGCACGGAGTACTTTTCTAAAAACGGAACTTTTTTGCGCAGCCAAGCTCCGAAATAATAGGTCACCGCTGCAATCGCTACTGCCTGGATTGCCGACACGTTGACAATCAACATCCCGTCTGAAGAGTTCATTGTTCATGTTTCCTTATTTTCAACTAGAAACAATTATCTTCATTCATGGCCCGTGTTTTGCTTGTCTTTGGATAAGGTTTCCCGTCTTGAGAACCTAAGAGGAGAAATTTTCCGGATATAGCCTCTTTTCTCTCTTATCAGACGGCAAAAAGAAGCGATTTCCGAGCTTCCCTTCCTCTGAAATGTCCATAAGAAATGAGCCTTGTCTCATCTGCGGATGAATCCAAGACTCTGATTCTGTCCAATTACGGATATTGATCGATTAAGCGGAAATTTTTTCTTTAGAACTCTCGACCGTTTTCCTTTTAGGCTGCGGTGCAACCTGCTCGATGATGTACTTCCAGGTCGCTTCTTTCGTCTCTTTATCTAAGGAGTCAAATCCCATCTTGTGCGTAAAGAAGAACCCTTCAAAGGCCATGATGGCAGTGAGCAGCTGAGGCGTCTTAATCGGAGAATCCTGAACCATCTTAAAAACCTTGGCGTACCAGTCATGGAAAGGTTTCAGCGCGTCGGGCTCGTGCAGAAGAAGCGCTAACAGCGCAACGCCCAGAACCGCAAAACCTCCATCATCTTTATCGAAGTCTTCATACCAAGAAGCATATCCGAGGATCAAAGGTTCCTCGGCATCTTGGTACTTGCTCATGTGAAAATTCATGCGCTCGTTTAAATGGTCGACGTACTCTTCTACCAATGCACAAAACAACGCCTTACGGTTCTTAAAGTGATAAAGAAAGGCACCTTTGCTCGTGCCGGATTCTTTAACGATCTTATCGATTGAGAGACGTCCTACCCCTTCCCGCACAATAAACGCACGAGTCGCATCCATAATTTTTGCGCGTGTCTTTAACGCGCGCTCGCTCATTACTCTGGGTCTGTAGGTTGTCTCCGTCATTTTTTCTTGAGAATAAATCTCACCTTCTTTTATTCGACCTAATTTTAGCTTCCGCGAATAGGAAATAGCCTCCCGTATCATCGGCCAATCAGTGTAAAACCTGAGTCCGCAGGCTCTCTTACGCAGCTTTCTCTTTTGTATTCCGAAGCATTCAGCCAATCAAAAAAAACGACCGGATATTCTGCCGCTTTGGCGAATGATCCGGTCGTTCAAATTAACTCAGCTCAATTGTCTTCTAATGATTAGGGCTGATAGTTCTTCAGGAGTTCGTCTCCGTTCTGGAGGTCGATCGTGTAGATACGGTCCTGATCAACGAACGGGCTGTTGACTCGATAAGCCTTGTAAAGTTTTTCTGTCGCAGGACTCATCTTGAAGTTCTTGTTCTGCATCTTTCTCAAGTCAGCTGCCTGAGTGTTGTGAAGCAGTTCCATGGAAAGAACCAGGAACGTGTTGTCTGTAGCGCGTTTCAGTCTCTGAGCGGCCCGCGGCAGATTCGAAGCAGAGTCTTCGATGTTGCCTTCAACCGGGAAGCTGTCCAGAGATACCGGGTTGGCTAAGTCGATGTTTTCAGCGTAGATAGAAACCAAAGTGTCTTCTGTTGCACCGAAGGCATGACCTAAATTGTCTTTAGCAGCCAGATAACGAGACAAGTCGGTAAAGGCCGGTTCATCCAAACGCATCGTTCTCTGAACGGCATTGTGTCCGACATGACCTAAAGCAACGGTTGCGCGCTGGACGACGAGTGCGACAGGCAGAACTTCAAAGTTAGCCGTCGGGATAATGGCGCCTTCGGCTTTCGGTGTCTTAATGAAATACTGAGCGACCTGGTCGTACTGAGTATCAGCCTTGTCGGCATTAACCATCACGCCGGGGTTATCATCAGAAGAGTTGATCTGAACATCGATCACTTTGTTCAGGTCATTAAGTGCATTCTGTGCTTCAGACAATGTGTAAACCGTTGTGCGGAAGCTCAGAGGATCCTGCAGTCTTCTGCTCGGATCTTTCTTCCAGAGATAAGAACCGGCGAGCACTTCACGCAGTTCTTTAGCCTTTTCCTGCAGTCCGGGGAACGGATGGAAAGCTGTTGTCTGAGAAAGGAACGGAGCAACGTTGCCGTTCAAACCTTCCAGGCTGATGCCGTAGACAATCGGAGAAACTTTCAGAATCTGACCCATGGCCTTAGCTGCATCCATCGTAAGCGCCATAGCTACGGAGCTGTTGGACAAAATGCCTAAAGCATCTTTGCCTTCCGGAATCAGAGGTTTGATGTTTTTAGCTTTCAAAGCTTCAGCAGCGGGAACTTCTTTTCCGTCCACTAAAACTTTCCATTCGCCGATCATGGCGGAACCGACGTGTGAAGCTAAAGTAATGTCAGCATCCCCTAAGCTGCCCTTTGTCGGGATTACCGGTGTGACACCTTTATTCAAGAATTCGGCATAAAGTTCTGCAACTCTCGGCTGGACGCCGGAACCGCCGTTCAGCAGTGTGTTCAAACGAATGGCCATGGCCAAACGAACCAGTTTCGGATCAAGAATCGGACCAGCCGCAACGCTGTGACTTCTCAAGGTGCTGTAGTTGAAACGGCGGCTGGCTGCTTTAACTTCGTCACTTAATTCACCGTTGGCAGAAAGGACTTTATGGTCTTTGTTGAGACCGACACCGACGGTGAGACCGTAAATTTCTCGACCGTTTTTAGCGGCATCCAAAACCAGGTCGTAAGACTTCTGCACGCGGTTCATTGCTTCAGGGGCAATACTGACAGGAGCGCCCTCGGCGATGGCCCAAGCATCTTGCTGAGTCAGATTTTTTCCGTTGAGTTCGACGGCATTCGCGTTCATAGCTGCAAAGATAGCAATCACACACGCACTTAACTTTAATGTTTTTATTTTGAATTTCCAAGGGTAGAAAATTGGGGGCGCAAAGCCCCCGGTCCTCCCGTGCTTGGCGGGAGGATCAAAATATGAGATTTTTAATAGAGCTGAGAATTAGCGGGCTTTTGCTTCAGCAGCGGCACCGTCGCCAGCGATACGGCCGAAGACCATGATGTCTGTATAAGCATTGCCGCCGAGACGGTTGGTACCGTGGGTCGTACCTGTGACTTCACCGGCTGCAAAGAGGCCCGGAATCGGCTTGCCGTTTTTATCCAAAACTTCAGCCTTGGTATTGATCTTCAAACCGCCCATCGTGTGGTGTGTAGAAGGAACGGCTTTGATGATGTAATACTTGCCGGTAGACAGATCTTTCAGACCGCCGCGGTTATGGAAGTCTAAGTCTTTGCCGCCGTCTTTAGCCATCTGGCTGACGCGGTCAACCGTGGCCTTGAGGTTGGCGTAAGGAATGTGGAAGTAGTCTGCTGCACCCTTCAGTGTGTCGGACGTGTGCATAATGCCCTGCTTCGTGAAGGTCTTATATTCCGTGTCGTGAATCTTCACGGTGTTCGAAATCTTACCGATGTTGTCGTTCCACAGAACATAGCAGTAAGCACCGGGCTGCTTCAGGATAGCGTTGGAGATGACGTCGCGGCGTTCGAGTTCTTCAACGAAACGCTTGCCTTCCTGGTTAACCAAAATGGCGCCGTCAAAACGTGCGTCTGCAATCAGTTCGATCACGCCGGAGATCGGGTCGCAGATCGGATAGGTCTGGATGTAGCCCATGTTGACGAGCTGACCGCCGGCCTTCTCTGCCATGTACAGAGCTTCACCGGTGGTTCCGGGGGCGTCGGTTGTCTTAAAGCGTTCGTCAATAGCAGGGTTGTACTTCTTAACCATCTGAGCATTGGCGCCGAAACCGCCGGTAGCTAAAACAACACCGCCTTTAGCGTTGAAGGTGTACTCCTTACCGCCGGAAATAGCTTTCACGGCAACGACGCGGCCGTCTTTGTCTTTGACCAATTCTTCGGCCTTCATGTTAGTAATAACCGGAATGCCCATCTTGTCGGCAAGAGCGGAGAACTTGGTAATGACTTCTGTACCGGTATGGCCTTCCGGAATCAGGGCTCTTTTTCTGGAGTGACCGCCGAATTGGAAGACGTTGTCTTTTTCAAAATTGACACCGACCGTGTCTCTCAGCCACTCAGCTGTCGGAAGAGCGTTCGTTGTCATAACGCCGACGATTTCAGGGTCGCCCTGGAAGTCGCCGCCCTTAAGCGTATCGGCAGCCATTCTGGCAGGAGTGTCGTCCTTAATATTGAGTTTGTTCTGAACCCAAGAATTCGGAACGTTCATTTCAGCGCCGGAAATCAGAGAGTTTCCGCCGACGGTCGGCATTTTTTCAATAAGAACAACGTTAGCGCCTTTGCTCTTAGCTTCAACTGCGGCAGCAAAACCCGCACCGCCTGCACCGATAACCACTACGTCGTAATTCTGAACGGCAGGCATGGCTGCGTCAGCTTTTTTATCTTTCTTGACCTTGTCGGAGAGTTTGACACCGGCTTTCTTTGCTGCATCACTGACGGCGTTTAAGAAACCTTTAGAGGAGAAAGTCGCGCCGGCAATACCGTCGACCTTAACGGAGTTGTTGGCGATAACGGCATCTTTGAGATCTGTGAAGACCTTGGCGGCCAAGACCTTGTTTTCGTGGTCTTCCAGAACTTTGATGTCCTGGATTTTGCCGTTGTCAAAAGTCACGGCAAGTTTAATATCGCCGTGTTTACCGATGCCGGTACCCTCTGTCTGAACAGGAGCGGCAGAAACAGAAGTAAGAGCAGCCGCAGAAAGTAATGCAGTAAAAAGAATCGATGTTTTGAACATAGTGTTTACCGAAGAGAAATGTTCGTTAATCAAAACAGTCTAACTAGACTGTTGAGAGAATTATAGGATCAAACAGTCTGTTTAGACTGTTTGATTAATGCAACAATCCTAAGTATTTTCCCTTATATTTTTAGAACGAACCCATTAATGATGGGACGGTTCCGGGGCAAAAAGCCATGAAATAACGAAACCGAACATGGATATAGCCGCACCGATCAAGAGTACACTGCTGACGCCCAAACCCTCAAAAGCCATTGGGAAACCGAGGGTTACGACAAAAACACCGACCCTGGAGACACTTCCGAGAATGCCGAGTGCTGTGGACCGAATGGATGTAGGAAACAATTCAGCCGGATAAACATAATCCAATACGCTCTGGACGCCATAGCTCAATGCGTAGATCGAGAGCAACAGACAAACAACGAAATTTGTTAGGACTTGGCCCGGAGACAAGAGAGCCAAGGACACAGCCATAATTCCGAAAGTCCACAAGATGACGGGCCGGCGTGCAAAATGCGGAACAATTTTTATGGCGGCAAGGCTGCCGATAAGGAAGAATGAGTCAGTCAGGACCAGTTGTCCGACGTCAGTGTCAAAGTTCGAAGTTCCTAATGCTCCGATAAGAACCGGGCCAAACATCAAAAGAACCGTTACCGGAATCGCTTGGCAAATCCAAAAAACAGAAAGGTATGCAAGATTTTTTAGGTTTATTGGCTTAAACAAGGCTGCCTGATGAGCCGCCTTTACTTCATGTTTTGCTTCTTCAGCTTCAATACCTAAACGAAGACGGCTCTCTTCCGCTTGCTTGATTCGGCCCTTGCTTTTTAACCACTGAACGGACTCCGGAGCATTAAAACGAGCAACTCCTAAGATCAGTCCGATAACGCAGGGAATCGCAGCAAAAAACTCCCAGGGCAGACCGGCTTTAACCGTCATATAGGCACAAACAGCCGCGGCTATCGCACCGATAAACCAAGCTGTCATTAAGAGAACCAACCGTTTCGCACGAAGAGATTTGGGAGAGTTCTCAGACAGCATGGCTTGAGCGATCGGAGAATCCCCTCCAATCGCTAAACCAAACAAAAATCTTGAAATAAACCAGCTTAAGGGACTGAAATTAACGAATTGGGCAATCGATAAAGCTGCAACGAACCAGGGAACAGTTCGGAAAAGAACCGCCCTTCCGTAAACGTCGGCGATTTTGCCAAATCCCATGGAGCCGATAAAGCTTCCCAATACATAGGCTGTTGCTACAAGTCCGAGTTCAAGTGCAGAAAACTGAAAGACGCTTTGGGCAAGAAGGAAAATGAAGCCTTGAGACGTCAGGACAAAACCGTCCATGAAGGCGGATCCTGTCGCAGAAACGCAAAGACGACTTCCGCTGAAATTCTCTTTATTCTCAATAACCTGCATTTTTTCTTAACGATGGAAATTTATCAGGAAGGGTTGAGCCGCAACGAGATTGTGCCCTGCTTTACTGGTCATTCAACTATATTTCTCCACTTTAACCCACCATCAGTAGTTCGTCACTAGTGGTTGCTCCGTAAACGCGACGCGGCAGCGTGAAGTATTTTTACCTATTGCCTAATACTTGGAATTTAGGAAGCAATAAAAAATTTGTAGACCAGCGAAACCATCAAAATAATTAGAACGATGTAGAGAATGTTTCGGACGAATTTACCGCCGATCTTAATCGCGTAATAAGCCCCTACTCGATTTCCCAGCATGCTGGCAATGGCGCACGGGATGGCGATTTCATAACAAACGGCAGCACCGGAAGCAAAAGTCATAAACGCAGCAAAGTTGGCTGCGATATTAAAAGCCTTGGCAGTGCCGGACGACTGAACCATTCCGATCTTTAAAAACACATGCAGCGCAATCAAAAAGAACGTTCCGGCGCCCGGACCAAAAAATCCTTCATAAAAACCGATTAATACACCGATGAGAACAACGCGAAGCCAGAAGTGATCTTTAGGCAGTTCCCCTTCCGTAAGTTTGAAACCGCCGGTGAGAACTGTAAACAGAATCCCGAGCGGCAGCATGATCACAATGACCTTGCCCATGGTTGCGCCGTCAATCTGAAGCGCACAAAACGCGCCGAAAGAAGCACCCGCCATGGCGGAGAGCACGCCGACAGGAACGATCTTCTTCAAAATTAGGTTGCTTCGCCAAAAAGTCCAAAGCGCCACAACGGAGCCGATACTTGTCGCTAGCTTTCCTGTTCCGAGCGCCATGTGCGGCGGCATCCCAATCAGCAGAAGCGAGGGAGCCGTCACAAATCCGGCGCCGCCTGCAATTGAGTCAATAAATCCTGCAACGAAGAACGCAACGATACAAAATATCAACACGCCAAATGTTATTTCCATGGGATCAGCCGTATTGTTATTTTTTATTGATGAGAGAATGAGTTTAACCGAGTTAAGACGGATTAATCCGTTTTACGACTTGCCTTTCTAGGCAGAAAACATGGGTAATTCAAAGTTGCGTAATAGACTTCAGTTTTCCTCAGTTTGAGTGATTTGTCCGTTTTGGACTTCCTTTTTAGTTTAATTTGCTCAAATAAACGAAGAGATTTAGATTACAAATGACAAATGAGCTTGATCCGAAAACCCCTGTTTTAAAGGGCGTTGTAACGGAAGTATTGGATAACGGAAACGCAGGGAAAATCAACTGCGGACACGGCAACATCTACACCTTTGTATCCGACCAGCTGAAAACGGGCTACCTACCCGTATTAAAAGACGTTGTTGAGTTTAATTTGATTGAGGATCAGCCTTTTGCTATTCGACTGTTTCATCGCTCCCAAGCCCTCCACGATTCCAGTAGCAGCAGTGCCAGCCTTGATCTTCGCATGAAATGTCCGCACTGCGGAAAACCAATCCTGCCTAAAGCTGAATTCAAAGAAGGCCGCCTCATCGCTACGCACTGTCCCGAATGCAATGCCGAACTGGACAAGATTGAACGTCCGCCAAAGACGACGTTCTTCACATGGCTCATTGCCATTTTGGCCGCGCTGATTGTCGGCATTGTGGTTTACGGAATTTTTGAGCCTAACTTCTAAAACAAAGCGGCTGAACCTTTCGGCTCAACCGCTTTCAACTAAAACTAATCGGGATCCTCCTTGGTGATCGGCAGTTTGGTCACCAATATCTGGTCGATTCGATTCATTTCCATGTCGATCACTTCGAAGCGATAGCCTGCGTATTCCACCTTATCGGTTAACTTCGGAATCTTGCGAAGCATGTACATCATGAAGCCGGCGATGGTTTCATAGGTTTCTTCTTCCGGCATCTTCTCTATTTCAAAGGTCCGCTCCACATCCTCAATCGGAGTTGAACCGTCCAACAGCCACGTACCGTCATCACGCTGAACAATGTATGAGTTCTCCTCTGTTTGAACGAGGCTACCCATCACTGTACTCATGACGTCGCCTAACGTAATGATGCCGACCGTTAAAGCATATTCATTGACAACCGCGGCAAAGTCTCTGCCCTGCTTCTTAAACGTATCGAGTGCTTCAGATAAAGAAAGAGAATCCGGAATCATCGGAATAGTTTTAACCAGACCCTTTTCCTTCAAAGAGAATTTGTCATTTTCCAGAGCTTTACAAAGCAAGTTCTTGGAGTCAACGTAACCTAACACTCGGTCAATTGTCGAATCGCAAACCAGGTATTTACTATGCGGATTGCTTTCGATTAATGGGCGAATCTTCTCAAAGGTATCGCTGATTTTGAAATAAGTAACCGAATCTCGAGGAGTCATGGCGCTCGTAACTAAACGATCTTCGAGAGACATCACGTTTTCGATCGCTTCCTGCTCACTGCTGTCCAAAAGGCCGGCTTCTGTTCCAGCACCGACAGTAGCAAGAATATCCTCGCTGGTAATCGTGGTTTCATTCTTTGTCGGCAATCCCATGAGTTTAAGGATGCCGTTGCTCATCTCTGTTAACAGCCAAACGAACGGTTTGAAGAGCCAAATTAAAAACATCATCGAACCGATGAGCATCAAGGCCAAAGGAACAGGCTTATTTAAACCGATACGTTTGGGAATCAAGTCTGCAAACAGCACGAAAACCATCGTAATTGTAAAGAAAGAGCAGAAGAACCCTAAGGAAGAAGCCAGTTCAGGAGAACAGAAATAAAGGAACAGCTCCTCAAAGAACGGAGAAAAAAGCGTCTCACCGATAATACCTCCCAAGATGGCAATGGCATTTAGGCCAATTTGAATCACTGAGAAGAACGGACCTGGTTTAACTTGAAGATCCAGCACTTTTTGTGCTCGTTTATCCCCCGCATCTAATGCTTGATGCAATTTAACTTTAGGAGATGCGGCTAGCGAAATCTCTGCCATAGAGAAATAACCGCTGAAAAGAATGAGAACAACAATGGCGATAATTCTAGTTGTTAGGTCCATTTCCATGGCTCGAACCCTCGAGGAAACAATACAATTTTTTCAATATATACAAAGGACGCTGTCAAGGGGTTGAATTTGATTTATTTTGAGATTTTACAACGAAGCGGTCCAACCAAAACCAAAGTAGAATTACTTAGCTTGCTAATTGAATGTACACAAGGAAACCTTACCTTTTGAAAAGTTCAATTGGATCGCTTCAAATTAAAAAGGAAAAAATCTAAGACCTTACCCTCTCTTCAAAACAGGAAAAGCTAGGCAATTTCTAAGCTTCTGACAATCATTTTCCTCGAGCGGAGAACTCTCCAGCATTACCTTCATGCAGTGTAAGTCCGAACCATCCCCGCTTGCGAGGGGAACTCTGAATGAACAGAATAAATCGGGAGAATTAAATCCGGTTCATCCCCGCTTGCGCGGGGAACTCATGGTTGACGGGGAGCCGGGACCTGCAATTCGCGGTTCATCCCCGCTTGCGCGGGGAACTCACTAAAGCATGCACCCCGATGGGTGTTTGGAACGGTTCATCCCCGCTTGCGCGGGGAACTCAGTTTCAGGTTAATGAACTCCATCAGGCCGGCCGGTTCATCCCCGCTTGCGCGGGGAACTCGCTTTAATTGAATACTGTAATTCACTAACAATCGGTTCATCCCCGCTTGCGCGGGGAACTCGGAGAATTTTTTATTCGGAAAATTCATCGCGTCGGTTCATCCCCGCTTGCGCGGGGAACTCACACAAACAACATTGTCGATCCTGCACAGGTCCGGTTCATCCCCGCTTGCGCGGGGAACTCAACGCTGAGAACTCTATGGGTTTCTCTTTGCGCGGTTCATCCCCGCTTGCGCGGGGAACTCATGGGATAGATCAAATTTTACAGGAGCCATGGAGGTTCATCCCCGCTTGCGCGGGGAACTCGAACCGAGCGGTTCATACACCGTCCGAGATGCTGGTTCATCCCCGCTTGCGCGGGGAACTCAAAGACTCTGAAGAAGTGCCAATGACTGTTAACGGTTCATCCCCGCTTGCGCGGGGAACTCGCATATTGTTTGCCGTCTGCCTTAAATGTCAGCGGTTCATCCCCGCTTGCGCGGGGAACTCTGGGACCTTTCTCATTTGAGATTTGGAAAACAACGGTTCATCCCCGCTTGCGCGGGGAACTCAAACAGCGGATGGGACGAAATCCCGTATCCAGCGGTTCATCCCCGCTTGCGCGGGGAACTCCTCCTGCGGAACTTCCTAAGGAAGACAATACGCGGTTCATCCCCGCTTGCGCGGGGAACTCGAGCACTAGCTTGAAGCCGTCGATATGAACGCCGGTTCATCCCCGCTTGCGCGGGGAACTCTGAGAAATCGCCACCCGGCGCCGCTGGAGGAACGGTTCATCCCCGCTTGCGCGGGGAACTCATGCGAACATTGATTTGTCCGAAGGAAATTCCCGGTTCATCCCCGCTTGCGCGGGGAACTCACTTAAAATGGTTACAACATTACACTAATCGGCTTACTGCTAAGCTTTTAAAGAACATTTCTAAACAAGAATAAAGCTATTAAAGATACTATCAGTTTTCTCTGAAATGCCGAAGCCTTCGTAGAGAGGAGAAAATGTGTTAAGGGGGAATTAAGTGGAAAAATGGCGGAAAGGGAGGGATTTGAACCCTCGATACGGTATAACCGTATACCGGATTTCGAGTCCGGCGCATTCGACCACTCTGCCACCTTTCCTATGGACTGAGGGATTCTATCAGAATTATTTCAAGTTAGTAAAACCAAAACTCGTCTATTGGCATTTCCCTCCTTTCTGAACTCAGGCCGCTACTCGAACGAGGGTGAAGAATTCTCTCCGTTCTTCACTAAAAATCAATTGACGCCTTCCTCTGCTCTAATCTTTCTAATATTTTCTCGAGGCGACAAACCAAAATAGCTTTTGTACTCACGAGTGAAAAATTTCGGATCCTCGAATCCAACCTCATATGAAGCCTGGGTGACCGAAAGATTTTTAAGCAGCATCAAGCGGTGAGCCTCTTGAAGTCTCAGCTCCTTCTGAAATCTCAGCGGACTGACAGTCATAACTTCTTTAAATTTCCGATGGAAGGTGGATCGACCCATGAACACCTTTTTAGCCAACTCATCAACTAAAAGCGGCTCTTTATAGTTAATATTTATCCAGTCTACTGCGCGTGCGATTTGATAATCAGACGTTCCCAAGCTATTGAAACGGATAACAGAAGAACCCAAAGGACCGGTTAGAACCCGATAAAAAATCTCACGCTTAAGAATCGGACCTAAAATCCTTGCCTCTTCAGCGTTGTTCATAACCTTGCAAAGGCGCCCCAGCGCATCTTGCATCTCAGCACTCATAGGGACAGAAGAAGCCGCTTTCACAGATTCATTGGTCTGTGGTTTTAGTCCCATCTCATAGGCAAGTGAGGTGATAACTTCCGCCTCCAAATCAATAGACAGCGCTAAATACGGCTCCTCTGAAGTAACTCCTACAATTCCACTGACCACCGGCGCCGTGAGGATCGTTAAAAAATAATCTAGAGGACTGAAGATTTTCTCCGCTGAACCGAATTTGATGAGTTTCGTACCAGACAGGATAAAAATCATCATAGGTTGATAAATATGCGGTTTAGGAACCTTGTTACGTTCAGAGCGATGAACCCAAACGCCCGGGACGGAAGTTTCATAGTTACCTTCTTTCGAGTAGATGTCCAAAAGTTTTTGAACCAACGCCTCTCGAGTTTCTTCCATTTCATCGCTCCAATCAGACTCACGAATTTGATGCGTTTATTTTTCCAGCGGAATAGTCACTGGGGAAACAGGACGTTTGGGGGCAAGATGAGGGTCGTCGTTCTTGTCCAGACCCTTCTCTGCCAGCCATTCCTCAGTAATTTTAAGAATTTCCTTGTTGTTCAGGTCAGAAAACAACGCATGGGTATTCCCCTTGATGCCGATCTCCGGTAAGTGGATAAGTTTGGCGTCGCCGCCGTATTTATTAATTAGGTTCACGAATTGTCGTGCATTAAACAAGGCCCAGCGCCAAACTTCTTCGTTAAATACCTTGCTCGATTTTGTTGAAATATTATCTCCAAAGATTATAAAAATCGGCATTTTTGTGAGCTTCAGAAATTCTTGTTTTGAAATCCTGACGGGGTTGAGTCTCTGCTGAACAAGAGGAATTTCCGAATTCATTTCTTTAACTTTTTCGCCTTCCGGGTAAACCACTTGTCCAGGTTCATAGGCAACAACCGCTTTAACCAAGTCCGGGGATTTCATCGCACCATACCAACCAATTTGGCCCGCGTAACTATGGGTCCCGACGACAGCAGGACCTGTACGCTTCAAAAGGTCTCTCATAGCCTCGCCAAGTTTCCATCCGTATACCTCTGTCGGAGGGAGCGCACCGGTATCGGGTGTCTGCATCCTCATGAATTGGTTAATGGTTTCACCATCCAGCAGCATCTGCATGTTGGGGTTTGCCGTCGCGGGTTTTGGTGGAACCCAGCGCCCTAATCTAAAAGCGTTCCAAACACCGGCTTCACTCGTTACGGTCGGAATTTCACTTTTTGCTTCTGTTGCTTCAGTTCTTCCAGCTCTGCCTCGGCGAGGCTGATCAACGATATAAGTCGCCCAGCCGTCCCTCGGCAATAGGGTTTGGAAGCCTTCTCTGCCGTCCGGTGTAGTTTCGAAACTGCGGCCCGACTGACCGATGCCGTGCCAAAGTATGATGGGATAGTTTTTTGCATTAACCGGAATTACATACTGTGCATATCCATGGTCGCCATGGAAAGTTAAACCATTGGGCTTGTGAGAAACAGTCCCGCCAAAGGCCAAGCCTCCCAACTGATTTAACACAAGAGGTTTAGTTTGAGTCTGAGGTTCGTCAAGAGCAAAAGCCGAGCCTTGCAGAAGGAAACAAGCTGAAATGACAGCCGATAACAAAGCGCGTTTGGTTTTCATTTATCTCTCCTTTAAGAACACTTTCTGTGTGGAAAAATTCTAAAAAACCTTGAACTTTTTCATTTCTCTCATTTTCTATAAAAGGTGGATTTTTCTCTCTGTTTGAGTCAAATCTGAGAAATCAAAACCTCTGAGTAAAAGATATGAAGCCTTTTATTCCTGACGAATTAGAATGGTGATAAAGGCTGCCGCGGATGGAGCAAGGAATGAAAGTCATAGATTTAAGTCACGCTATAAACGAACGCATGCCGGTTTTTCCAGGATCAGAAAAACCGCAGTTAACAACCGTAGCTACCTATGAAAAGGACGGCTATCGCGAAACGCTCATTCGTATGTACTCGCATGTAGGAACACATATTGATCCTCCGGCTCATGTCTACGAAAAAGGTCTCACTCTTGACGCATTGCCTCTGACGCAGTTCATCGGTCAGGCGCTTGTCATCGACTGTAGACATCGGAAATCCGAAAAACCTATAACAATGAAAGAGGTCAATGAGGCCAGAGAAGACGCTGAGACTGCGGACTTCCTTTTATTTAATACCGGCTGGGATAAGTTTTGGGGATCCGAAGAATATTTTGGTGACTACCCCTGCATCGATGATGATGTTCTTGATTTTATTCTGCTAGGTAACTACAAAGGTATCGGCTTCGACGTCATGGGTATTGACCCGATATCAGACCTTAGCCTGCATCGCCACAAAAAGCTCTTCAAAAACAAATACATTACACTACTGTCCAAAATAAATTTGAACGATTGACATAGCCCCAATGCAAACATGCTGGCGATCCGATAAAGTTGATTTTTGCGAAATAAACAAACGGAACGC
>NZ_DBMALT010000027.1:0-37116 GCF_057870745.1 Parasutterella sp.
GCGTTCCGTTTGTTTATTTCGCAAAAATCAACTTTATCGGATCGCCAGCATGTTTGCATTGGGGCTATGTCAATCGTTCAAATTTATTTTGGACAGTAGTGCTTTCTATCCAAATGAAGATGATCGTCCCAGATCTTTTTTAAGAGGTAATGTCCGTACTGCAGCAGAGGAAGCGGAGCGCCGGCAGAAGAATTGTTGTCAAAGCTAAGCAGACTTTGAACTTGTGCGAGTCGATTGAGCGACTGAAGGCGGCTCTTTTCCGCATAGTCTTCCTGATACTTCTTCTTCAAATTTTCCAAGTAGTTTGGATCTGACTGAGAAAGGATGTCGAGCCGCCCCAATTTCTGCACGACCTTGTGCTTGACCTTTCCGTTTTCATCCCGATAAGACTCCATGAGCCGGACATAAGTGTATTGCCCGTTGGCTCCGCCTTTGCAAGTAGAGACATACATAGACCACCTCAATTGTTGAGTCTAATTATAACATATCTACTACATATCTACATGTAAATAATTAAACCAGGGCCAAAAAATAGACCTCTTGGGCGTTGCCGCCCAAAAGGTCAATCAGAATCTGCCAAACTCAGGCGCAAAGAATGGGAACGCGAACATTCCGTCGACGTTCTCGATTATGCCGAAAGGAAAGGACTCGGCTCTAAGGCCTACCGTCTGCAGAAAATTGACTGACAAGTACGGTCTTTGCCTAAATTTACGGCGCCGCCGCATCGAATAAAATGAGCGGATATCTCAGCACTTTCGGCTAAAGGAGACTCCTCGACGATGACAAAAAATCGCGTTCTTTTTGATTATGACCGAGCTGCCCGCACCTCGGTTCCTGAGGCGGTCTTCTGCCAAAGCAAGTCCCGTGAGGTCATCTACAGTCTCATGGAAGAGTTCTCCAAAGCGGATGCGCCGGCAATTCTTTTTACCCGGCTCAGTGAAGAGGTCTTCTCCTCCTGTCCCGCCGAAGTAAGCCGGCATTATTCTTTTGACTCATTGGCCCGTACCGCCTTTTGCAAAAAGCTTGATCAAGGACACCAAGGAAGTGTCGCTGTCGTTTCCGCCGGAACCGCAGACGGCTTCGTCACCTGGGAAGCCGCGCGTACGCTGGAATTCATGAATATTCCCTTCCAAGTATTTGAAGACTGCGGCGTAGCAGGCCTCTGGCGCCTGGAAAGCAAAATCGAAGAGATCAACCGCCACCGCATCATTATTGCCGTGGCCGGCATGGAAGCCGCACTCGGCAGCGTTCTTGCGGGACTCACCTCCCGGCCCATCATCGGCGTCCCCACTTCCGTGGGATACGGCGTCTGTGACGGCGGAAAAACTGCCCTGAACAGTCTCTTAGCCTGCTGCTCTCCGGGACTTTCGGTCGTAAATATCGACAATGGTTTCGGCGCCGCCTGCACTGCCGCTAAAACCCTCAGCTCTTTCGGATGCTAATCAAATGACTCCTCATTCCCACGATATCGAATCTCTCCACGCTCACGATCACTGCGAAGAGCATGTTCACCATCATGACCATGCGGATCATGACCACGAAGACCATCATCACCATCACGAACACCACAGTCACGGAGCCGGTCAAAAAATTCTCACGATTCGTCTCCATTCCGGCATCGCAGGAGATATGTTCCTGTGCGGCTTAATGTGCATGCTCGACATGAACAATGAAGAAGCAGACTCCGTTTTGAACGGAATCTTTTCCGAGCTCAAAGGTTCGGTCCATCTTGAGGACAAATTTGTCGGCGGTATCCGCGGCTCCTTCTGCCGTGTAGAGCTGCCTCACGAACATGAGCACCGTCGACTGTCCGATGTCCGCGCCATCATTGAAAAAGCCCTGATGAGCGACAAAGCCAAGGAACTCGCGCTTAAAACTTTCGGATTTGTTGCTGAAGCCGAGGGCAAAGTGCACGGCATGGCACTCGAAGAAGTGACCTTCCACGAGGTCGGTGCATTAGACAGCATTTTGGATATCTGCTTTAACTGCGAGCTCTTCACTCGTTTGAATCCGGACCATCTCATTGTCAGCCCGCTTCCGATTGCCGACGGACACATTCATTGTACCCACGGCGTGATTCCGTCTCCGGCGCCGGCTGTCCAGGCGCTTTTAGTCGGCATTCCGGTCCGCCCCTTCGGTGCCGAAGGAGAAACTGTGACGCCGACAGGTATCGCCCTTCTCAAGGCTTTCGGAGCTGAGTTTGGTCCGTGGCCGCAAATGGTTATCGAAAAAATTGAAACCGTGTATGGGACCTATGTCTATGAAGGCGTTCCCAACGGCGCAACTTTCGCGTTAGGAAAAAGCTTTGAATAACGATCCGCGCCTGTCTCGTCTTGAAAAGGTGCTTTCTGAGATTGCGCCTGATAAACGGCTCGCGATCGCTTTTTCCGGCGGTTTGGACAGCCGTTTCCTGAGCTTTGCAGCCAAGTATCTGGGATACACCGTCAAACTTCTCACCGTTAGAGGCCCGCACATTTCTGCGGAAGAGACAGCGGAAGCCGTGCAGTGGGCGCTGGATAACGGCTTTGAGATGGAGCTTCTTGATCTCAACCCTCTGCAAATGGAAGCCGTTGAGTTTAATCACACGGATCGGTGCTACTTCTGCAAGAAGCACTTGTTCCTTGAGCTCAAAAGACGGGCAGCGGATCTTCCGCTCTGCGACGGTACAAATCATTCGGACTTATCTCATTACCGTCCCGGACTGAAGGCATTGAGCGAACTGAAAATCCACTCACCTTTGGCTGAAGCCGAATTTTCTAAGCAGGACAATCGCGAAGTCGGTGCCTTAACCGGCTTGGACCGCTGGGATCAGGCTGCACGGCCTTGTATGCTGACGCGTCTGCCTTACAACCAAAAAGTTCTCGCCTCCGACCTCACCGCTGTCGGGGAAACCGAAACGGCAATGAACCGTTTCTTTGCCGGCTTGAACAAAGGCGAGATTCGCTTCCGGCTTCGCAAGGTCAGTCCGGAAGCGTTTGAAATGCACATCCAAAGAGAAGACTTCGAGCGTCTTTCCGAGGAAGAGCGCACAGAGGCTGAGCATCTCTTGGCTTCCTTCCCGCTCTTTGCTTCGGCTCAATGGAAGCCGATGGAGAAGCTCTCGGGATATTTCGATCAGCTTCTCGGACAAAAAGCTCATTAATCGACAAAGGACGCCGAAGCGTCCTTTGTATGAGCTGCGCGACAGATTATTCTTCGACGCGCGGTACCGTGAGAGAGCCTTCCGGCATAACGATAACGGATTCCACCTTACCGATTTCTTTTTCCGCAGCTGCCAAAGCTTCTTCGATCGTGTCATAAGCACCTGAGAACAGCATGTCGCGTGCCATCTTACGATCTAAAGCAGTCACTAAGTAGTATTTGGCTTTTTCCATTAAGCGCGTTACGGCGTAAGCCTTGTTTGCACCGATACGAAAATCTTTCTCGAGTTCGGCTTTAATGGCTTGCGGGGAACCGAGGCGGCGGCAAGCTTCTTCCAGAACCGCAGATCCGCTTCCTTCAACGCATTCGGCCACCATGATGACGGCGCCACCTTTGCGAACGGCACAGGCTGCGTTGTCCATTGTTTTTTGCATCTGATAAACGTTGATATCTTTCGGATATCCGCCGCAGGAGGCAATCACTAGATCAGCTTCCTTCGGGATGACGCTGCCGTAGACTTCGTCCACAAACTTGCAGGCTTCTTTATGAGCCTTGATGTAGTCGCCGGCAAACATCTTGAGGAACTGGTGCTTCGCGTTCAGGATGGCGTTAAACAAAAAGAGGGAGCGTCCTTTAGCGAAAAGTGCCACACCTTCCATCTGGTCTTCGTAGCAGGGATTGCCGGTCGTTTTTCCGAGGCCGGCCGCCGGATCGAGCATGAAGCTGTGGTTGACACGCACTGTTTCCATAGCGGCGCATCCCGGGAGAATAGCCTTACGGCCGCCGCCGTATCCGCTGAAGTAATGGTGAACGATCGTACCTGTCAGGATAACGTGGTCGACGTCGCAGAGATGCTTATTGATCCAAACCGGTGTTCCGCGGGAAGTCGTACCGAAGTACTTAAAGTCTTCCTGCTCGTTGCAGAGGCTGTTGTACATCTTCAAACGAGAAGCAACGTCCTTGCCAACTGCCTGAACCATTTCTTCTTCTGTCATAGGACGATGTGTACCCAAGGCGAAGACGATGTGCATATCTTCATCTTTGACGCCGAGCTTATTCATCTCATTGACGAGGACCGGCATGAAATCAAAGCTGTTTGCGACGCGGGTAGGATCGTTGCAGATGAAAGCAACTTTCTGGCCCGGTTTAATGATTTCGTTGATGGGAGGACATCCAATCGGGTGGTAGATCGCCTCGAGAACTTCGTAGGGAATGTTTTTCATCGGCTCGAATTCTTTGGTGCGAACTTCCTTCAGAACCAGGGTTTCGTCGAGCTCGATTTCTTTTGAGCCTTGTCCATAGGGCAAAACGTACTTCTTCATGAAATCTCCTATTGATGAGCGTTAGCACCCGTCTGCCGTGCTGCTTAGAGGAAAAATTTATCTTAGACGGGCTGATGATCCGATGATTTTGTCTCTCATCAGATCTTCAGGCCTCAATGTTAATACGTGTTACAAATCTTGTCTCGTGATTATGTAACCTGTCACCGCCCCCACCAACGAAATGCCGCAGGCAATCAAATAGGCCGAGCTGAAGCTGCCGCCGGCAGAGAGTGTTTTGATGATCCAGGGACCTAAAACACCGGCAAAGGAGAAACCGGCAAACATAATCCCGTAGTTGACGCTGTTGTGTTTGGCGCCGAAGGCAGCCGCCGTGAATCCGGGGTAGATCCCCATGAAAGAGCCGAACGAGAAACCGACCAACGTCAGTGCTGCAAAGAACAAAGCCACTGAACCGTTGCTGCACATGAGCAGCAAAGCCATTCCAAGCGCCGTAAGGACGGAGGACAAAATCAAGGTTTGGCAGGCTCCGAGCCGGTCGGATACGGCACCCGCGGCAACTCGGCCGAGAGTGTTGATCAGGGCCAGGTAAGAGACTGCCGTTGCAGCCATTGCCGCCGTGAGACCTACCTGTTTACTAGCAATGCCGGCTGAATGCGAGATGATCATCATTCCGGAGACGGCCCCGCAGCACAGGAAAAACAGCATTTTCCAGAACCGCTTAGTCGCAATCATCTCCCGCCAGCTCAAACCGGCTGCTGCGTTGTTTGCTGGCGGATTCGCCGAGCTTTTGTCGACAAAGATAAAGCTAAGCAGACCGCCCGCACAGATCACCGCACCGCAGACAGCTCCGACAATTTCGAATGCGCTTTGAATACCGAAGTTCGTTGTCAGCGCATGCGCGATTGGGGGAAGAACGACCGAACACAGTCCGTAAAAGGCCGTGGCCATACCGCCCGCAAAACCTCTCCTGTCGGGGAACAGTTTCACGCATGTGTTGATTGTGGCGCCGTACGTCAGTCCGAGGCCAAGACCGAACAGCAATGAATAGCTCAGGATTAAAGAGGACAAATCCGAGGCGCTGCCCGACAAGAATAAACCGCTTCCGATCAAGAGTCCTCCGACGGTCATCAGCCATCCGGGACCGAAGCGGTCGTTGACAAAACCGCCCAGGATCATGGGCAGAGGTCCGACGGCGTTAGCCAAGCCGAACACAATCGCCAGATCTCCGGCTGTATAGAGAACGTTATTGAGCTGGCTCATCTGCTCGGCTTTCGGACCGGCAAAGACACTCCAGGCATAGATCGACCCGGTGCAGAAGTTCACCAAGCAGGCCGTAATGAGAAACCTCCAGCGATTTGAGTTATTGGTCATTTGCACCGCCTATTTCTTTTGCCGCCTGATCAAGAAGCTTCATAAAGGTCTCTTGGCCTTTTGTAAAACGCTGAACGAAACTTTCTGCGTCCTCGATATGATTTCTCTCAGTCTTAAGGAGTTTTTTCACTTCTTCGGCCGAGCAGCTTCCGGCAGTCCGCCTCCCTTCCACGATCGCGCGAGGGTCCAATGCGGCTTTGAACTCGTCTTCCGTCAAAGGGAACGGCATCTGTGCTCTTTCTTTCAAGAAGTCTTTCCAGATTTCGCAAACTTCCTTATAGAGCGTCGTTTCCGGAGTTTTGGATTGAGCACGGGCCCAGGTAACCAGAGAGCTTGCAAAGCCGTGACCGGTGCGGAAATCAATTCCTTTCAATACGAGTCTGTCGGCGATTTCCTGAGTACATGTCCAATCAGAAGCTATTTCCTTTAGGGCATTGTCTTCCTTAACCCGCAGCCCGTTGACGACACGATCAAAACGGCCGAGAACACTCTTAACATCCTTGAATAACTCATTAATTAGCGGTTCATCTCGTTCGTCCGGCATTCCTGTCGGCAAATTCTGAAGACGAAGAAGCCAGCTGATCGCCTCCGAAATCACAAAACTGCAGTCGCGTCTTAAATCATTCACAAAACCCGGATTCCTCTTCTGCGGCATTGCGCTTGAGACGTAGGTACTTCCGGAGAGGTCTAAGACGACCCAAGGATAAGAGTGGTGGTACTGAGAAGAGAAATCGGCTAGGAATTCCGAAATCAGCGTCATCACGGAAACAACAATCTGAGAAAGCTCCAGAGGCAATGTGTTGCCTGCGATCTGTCCGGCATCAAAAGCATTTTCCGACGGTGCCGCAAAGCCGAGGAGATCTGCGATACGTTTACGGTTCAGCGGCCATGCCGTTCCGTTTAGAACACCGGCGCCCATCGGGCAGACATCGTATCTGCCGAAACATTGAATGAAGCGCTCGGTTTCTCTGCTGAAAGCTCTCGCAAAAGCCAAAATGTAGTGGGAGTAACTCTCCGGGAGAGCCTGAACACCGTTGGTATAAGCCGGTACGACTTTACCGGATTCTCTTTCGGCGAGGTCACACAGACTCTTTTGAATGCGGACGATCTGTTCTACCGCTGCCGCGATTCTTTCTTTGTTCAGTCCGAACTCGACTGTCGCCAGGATGTCCTGACTGCTGCGCCCGACATGCATCACGGAGCAGTCCATGCCGGCACGCTTCAGGATCTCAGGTTCAAAATGGATGTAGGTATTGAATTTCGGCAATTCGCCGTTTTCGGCTGCAGCCTCAACTTCCCGCATCGCCTTGACGATGCGCCCGGCCTTGTCCCAATCAATAAGATTTTCTTCCAAGTTGCTAATCAGACTGGCAAGATTGATACGGTGCAACCACCAATTGGTGTCGTGTTTTTGTAAACCGTCAGCCGCATCGATTTTATCCCTTCCGGCGGATGTCATTTCAAAGCCTAACATTTCTCTCTCCTTTCTCATTGAGGGACGGCGAAGCCGCCGTCCTGGCCCTCCAAGTTAGAAGCGGTGCATTAAACCGACGATCAACTCACGAGACTTGATATTTTCTTCCTGCCAATCTGCATGCTGCAGGAAGAAGCCGCCGATACCGTAAACAGAAGTTCTCTTGCTTAACGGATAGACATAACCTAAACCAGCATTGAAGCGATAGAAGTCGTTATTCTCGGTTGTGTTTTGGTTTTTACCGAAGGCTGTGCCGGCAGAAACTTTTACTGTTCCGCCGAGTGCATTGAACTGAGTACCGAGGGAGAACGCCAGAGCTTTGAAGCCTTTGTTTTCGCCGACTTTGCCGTCAGCAGCCGATGTGTTTTGCTCAGCCGCAACCGGAGCAAATTCTTTGGTTGCGTAACCGCCGATATAGGCGATGTTCTTCATGTACTCCACAGTTCCGTAAACGGTTGCGGGTTCGAACTTATAGTGACCGCCGAGCAAGACCTTATAGGCGTCTCTGAGTTTCCAGCCGCCGGCCTTCAGATCCGCACTTTGAACATTAAGCCAGTCGGCAGCTAAGGCAACAAAGTACTTCGGCTGGGTATAAGTCACGCCAGCAGCCATGTAGCGGTTTGTCTTGGATGTGCCTTCGTTCTCATCGGAGGCGCCGTTGGAATACTGATAGTGGAATTCCAAGCCGCTGAAGGACGGAGAGCGGTAATTGATCATGTTGTCATGACGAGCCGAGGCAAGCGTGCCGACAAACTTCCAGCCGCCGGTCATATTGCCCCAGCCGGCGCCGAACGGATTAACTCTGCTGTTGAAAAGTCCGGTTGTTCCGGAGCCCGTCAGCATGGCCGGCATACGGCCCATCTTTAACGTACCCCAGGTCTTAGACTGAATGCCGAAGCTTGATTCGCGTTCGAAGGCTTTGCCTTTGATGTATTCGGCACCGTCATCGGCCAAGAAGCCCTGTTCTAAGTGAACGAGCACGGACCAGTCGGAATTGAGTTCTTCTCTGGCCTTAATGCCCCATGTCGATACGTTGCCAGTACCTTCCATGTAGCGGCTTGTCGCGCCCTGGCGAGCAACTTTACCGTTCTTCAGGACATTAGGCGCTCTTTGTCCGACGGGTGACATCATTCCTTTATTGGAATTTTCATGGATGAAGGTCAGGCCCTGATCTAAGAAACCGAACACTTCAACTTTAGTTTCGGCAGAAGCAACGGAGGCAGCGGCTGCGAGAACGGCAACAGTAATAAGTTTCTTCATTTTCTATTCCTTGGGATTAGTATTAATTGAGACGATTGAGGAGTTCGAATGAGGGATTGACTTCACGAGCGGGAATGCCTTGGCTGCTGTAGAAGGACAGACCCTTGCTTGTCGTAAAGGCTGTGGGGACGCCGTTAAAAATCTTTCCGTTTTCAAAAACGGTGTTCCCGCCGGAGATGACTCGGACCGGTGCCTTAGCGACCGGATCTGCCAGGCAGATATCTGCATCAGCACCCACGGAGAGATGACCTTTAGAAGGCAGATTCAAAATCCGTGCGGGCATGAGAGAGGCCTTTTTCACGAACTCAAGCATCGTAAGGCCGTCTAAATCCACCAGTTCCAATCCGGCTTTCAGCGTGACGTTGCGGGGAATGCAGCCGCCGTCGGTAGACAATGCATCTACCGTGAAGGCCTGGGACGAGCCTCTTCTGGCTGTAGCACAGAGGACTCTGGAAGAAAGCGGATTCATTCCGGCAAAGCTTCCTGAAACATTGGTGTTCTGGTCCAGGAAGTAATCAGCGCCCTCTTTTCCGCTGATAAGGATGGTTTGGTCCTGTACATCTTTCATCACGGAGAGGCGTCCGGAAAGAATGGCGTCCACAAGGCCTTTCTTATCCGGAGAAAATCCGAAATTGGCCAGACACTTTCTGGGAATCGCGGACTTGGGGATGCCGTTTTCGTCACACACTAAATTCGATCCGTTTCGAGAGGACAGATAGCTTTCTGTGACGATGTTCGGATTGGCTTCCAGAATTTGAAGTACGACGATGCTAAGAGCAGCAGCCTTTTCGGGGCACCCTCTGCAGTAAGCATTGATGTGCGGAAGATGCAGAAAACCTCCGTTTGCGGTGGCTACAGCTTCTTTGACTCCGCTTAAATCGCTTCCGGTTTCCGTAGAACCGGCGTGCCACGCAATGTAAACACCGTTTTCCTGGCAGTACCTAACAAGACGTTCATTCGCTTTCGGCGTCAGCGGGAAATGACCACCGAGGATTTTGACTCCGTAGCTTCCGTTGGCTAACGCCTTATTGACGAAAGCAGCGATTTCTTCGGTTGAAGGATCATTCGTCGGGACGTTCTTGCCCGGAAGAATCGCTTCAAGCGTTCCGTAGGTAATTGCAGCACCGTTAGTTTTTACGATGCGGGCAAGATCGCCGGAATTACCGCTCATGTCTAAGCAAGTTGTTACACCGGCTGCTGCCACCATCTTGAATCCGCAGGCGCTAATGCCGAGATGAACATGGCTGTCGATCAAACCGGGGAGAAGCAGGAGGCCTTGAGCCTGCATGACTTCGGAAGCCTCAGAGGAAGTTAGTTTCGGAGCAACTGCTGCAATTTTCCCGCCCTTTATACCGACATCCGTAATTTCATCGCGGAGATTCTTGGCATCGACGACTCGGGCGCCTTTAATTAACAGGTCAAACGTACTCATGATTACACCAGAACAAGAGCTGCGACGATTAAGGAGATGAGCATGGAGAGTCCGACACGCTTGCTGATTTCAAACGGGCTAACTTTGGCAATACCGGCGACGATGATGATGCAGCCGGCCAGAGGCGAAGCCGTGCGGCCGAACTGTCCGGCCACTGCACAGAGCAGTCCCAGGGCTTCCGGATTCATTCCGAAGCTGGCAGCCGACGGAGTAACCGCCTGATTGAAGGCCCAGATAGCGGCTTCGCCGGAACCGGTTAAGACGGCAAGCAGGAAGGGACCGAAGGATGCACCCCAGCGAGCGATTTCATTGGACTGTTTGAGCATGTCGATGAAAGCCGGGATCAGACCGATTTCTTTCATACCGACAGCGAATACACCGGCAGCAACGATGAGGCCAATCACGGAACCGTAACCCTGGCCCATACCTTTAAAGAATGCTTTAACCAGTTCGTTCGGGTTCTTCAGGCAGATTAGAGCGATGTAGACCACACCGATAATCATTGAAGCAACGACATCCAGACCACTCTTCGGAAACCAGACGGAGCTGATGATGAGGAGGATCATCGGAATAACAGGTGCAATCGCTTTAAGAGGATTTACTTTAAATTCAGCTCGGTTTTCTTCAATCTGAAAACCGGCAAGGTCTTTGGCTTCAAGCTTCTGGTCCTTGAAGTAGAAGCACATAATCAGAGAAGAGATGACGGCAGAAAGGAGGAAGAGACCGAAAATGTAGGGAGCGGCATAACTTACGAAGTCCATAATCGGAGAGTTGCCGAGCTTGGCGATAAAGATGTCATGGGCGCATCCGGGGTTGACCAAAAGTCCCATCATCGTGCCGCCGCCGACAGCTGCTGCTGCGCCCGCGGGTTTGATGCCGGCTCTGATCATTAACGGAATCAGTGTGGCGCCGACCGTCGCTGCAGTTCCGGCAGCACTCATAATGGCAATATTGATGAGGAAGGTCACGACGGTCGCGATCAGAATCAGCCAGCCGCCGATCTTCTTGAGCGGAGAAGCAAGAAGAACAACCAGATGTTCATCGCACTTAGAGAACGTTACAGCAGCCGCAAAACCCATCGCGGCGCAGATCGGCGGGACCAAGTTGATGTTGACCATGCCTTTAATGAAAGACTGGAAAGCCGCCATCGGATGGCCTGCCAGAACGCACATTGCGAAGCCTGCAAGCAGGAGCGTCATGCGGGTTTCGACTTTCTTAATGATGGCTACGATTGCCAGAATGATTAAGGCAATCGCGCTGATGATTTGCCAAGACATTTTGTTTTCCTTGAAGTTATGAGGTTTGGTGTTGACTTCATGTAGAAGTATTAATTTTTTATGTCTCTGCGTTAATACCAATCTAATGAACCATTAATTGCTAAAAATAGAATTAATCCCCGTAGAAGCCTCTAGAACAATCCCTAACTTATTATTTTTTAAAGAATTTAAATTGCTAAAATTGCAATCAATCTCATCTCTTCGAGCAATTAGATATGACGGCGCGTACCAATGATCTCGAGTGCTGGAAACTTTTCTGCCTGGTTGTCGAAAAACAAGGATTAAACGCTGCGGCAGATTTTGCGGATATCGAACCTTCACGGCTGAGCCGAGTAATCAACTCATTGGAAGCAGAGTTAGGCAGTCCGCTGCTGGTACACAACCGAAGGCCGCTGCAGACAACAAGTTTCGGGGATCAGGCCTATGCAATGGCCAAAGCACTTCTTGCTCAGCACGCACTGATGCTCGAAACTCTGAAAGGCGACAAAGATCGCATGGAAGGTCTGATCACACTTGCCATCCCTGCGGGTATCGGACCTCTTTTTGTGACGCCTCAGCTTCTTGAATTCCAGCAAATCTTCCCGAAAATAGAATTTGAGCTCATCACGCTCACATCTAAAGCCGAAGAAGTGTTCTATAACCATCCCGAAAAAGTCGTTCATGTTTCTATTGGGTACGGCGTTCCCGGGACCGGAGACATCGTTTCCCGCTACTCAGGAAAAATGGAGTTCATACCCTGCTGCTCCCCGGGCTATATTAAAAAACACGGGCATATCGTCGACCCGTCAGAATGCGCTGCGCACACAGGACTCTCCTACACGGGCGGCACGCGAACAAAAACGCAGGAACTGCAAAACGGCGGTGTTGTAAAACAGTTGAAATGGAAGAAGAGCCTGTCGTTCCAGTCTCTAAGCGACCTCAAAAACGCATGTCTGCTCGGCGCCGGTATCGCCGGAGACATTCCCTTGATTCACTGCATTGATGAGCTGGAAGAAGGAAAACTTATTAACGTGCTCCCTGGCTGGAAACGGCCGGCTGCAGGCTGCTACCTTTATTCCACCAAGCATTTTGTTAAGTACCGGCGCGTCAAAACCTTTCTTGACTGGATGGCTGAAAAACATCGAGAACTTTTAGAGCAAATCGATAACCGAGTCAGACTGCTGGCTTAATATATGCCGCGCTCCGAAATCTAGAGAAACGAATAAGCGGACTTCTCACAACGCATCGATCACATCATGACCACAAAATTATTTTTGACTGACAAAACCCTTGAAACCGAAGTCTCCGTCCTGGAATGCATTCCTAGCGAAGACGGGACTTTTTCTGTCACGTTGGACCGCACCCCGTTTTATCCTCAAGGCGGAGGACAGCCCTGTGACACCGGCTTTATCGGTAAGAGCGAGGTCATTAAGGTTTTTGAAAACGAGAACGGAAAAATCTGCCACATCGCAAAGCAGGAAGTGCCACTTGGCAAAGCGATTGCCAAAGTCAATGTCGAAAGACGGAAACTCAATACGTGCCTCCACTCGGCTTCTCATGTTATCTCCGCATTGATTGAAGGCATGGGTGACTGGGACGTCACTAAAGGCAGCAGCTTTCCCGGACAGGCTCGTTTGGAATTCAAGCGGAAACGCGAGGAAGTCAAAATTCCGTCTATTGACCAAATTACTGAGATGCTGAAGGACGTTGTCGCTCAGAATCTTTCTTTCAAGGAGAACATCGATCCGGAGACCGGATTCCGCATCGTCACCTGGGGAGATTTAAAGGCCTATCCATGCGACGGCACGCACGTTTCTTCTACTGCTGAGCTGGCTGATGTCGTCATTACCAAGGCTCATCTCAAGAAGGGCCAGCCGCACGTGAATTTTGCCAAGGTTCTTCCAAAACTACGGACCTTTACTACCTTGCCAAAACCAAGCAAGTAATAGGCCTCCGTTTGGTAAAATTTGAGATTGTCTTTTTATAGCTTTAAGGACTCTTTTAAATGTCAGGACATTCCAAGTGGGCCAATATTCAACATAGAAAAGGCCGTCAGGATGCAAAGCGCTCCAATCTCTGGACCAAAGTCATTCGTGAAATCATCGTCGCAGCTCGTTTAGGCGGCGGAGACCCGGACATGAATCCGCGTCTGAGACTCTCTCTCTTGAAAGCACGGGCAGCCAACGTGCCTAAGGACACTGTTAAAAATGCCATTCTGAAAGGCACCGGTCAGCTTGAAGGCGCCAACTACGAAGAAATCCGTTATGAAGGCTACGGCGTCGGCGGCGCAGCTCTGATCATCGACTGCACCACGGACAACCGAACCCGTACTGTTGCAGACGTTCGCCATATCCTCTCCAAGAACGGCGGCAACCTCGGTACAGACGGCAGCGTTTCCTTCATGTTCAAGCACTGCGGCTATTTCCTCTTTGCTCCCGGACTGAAAGAAGACGACGTCATGGAAGTCGCTCTTGATAACGGCGCCGATGATGTGGTAACCGAAGAAGACGGCTCCATCGAAGTCACTTGCGATCCGGCCGCTTTCGAAGCTCTGCACAAAGCCTTCACGGACAAAGGCTGGGAACCCGAAGTTGCTGAAGTTACCTGGAAGAGCGACTCTGAAACCGTTCTTACCGGTGACGATGCAGAACGCATGCAGCGCCTCATCGACGCTCTGGAAGACCTCGATGATGTCTCTGAGGTTTACACCACTGCCGTCTTTGAATAATTACTCTGTTCAACCTTGAAAATTAGAGAAATCCCATGAAGATTCTAGTTATCGGAAGCGGCGGCCGTGAGCACGCCCTGGCGTGGCGCTTGGCCCAATCTCCGCGAGTTGAAAAAGTCTATGTTGCTCCGGGCAATGCCGGAACGGCAGGTACGCCGAACCTTGAAAATTTGGCTATCACCGACTTGAACGAACTCGCAGATTTCGCTGCTTCCAACGATATTGCTTTCACCGTCGTCGGTCCCGAAGCCCCGCTCGCCAAGGGTGTTGTCAACATCTTCCGCGACCGCGGCTTAAAGATCTTCGGACCGACCAAAGAAGCTGCCCAGCTGGAATCTTCTAAGGACTTCGCTAAGGCCTTTATGAAACGTCACGGCATCCCGACGGCCGAATACGAAACCTTTACGGATGCCGAAGTGGCTCATGCTTATGTCCGCCGCAAAGGTGCTCCGATCGTCATCAAAGCCGACGGTCTAGCCGCCGGCAAAGGTGTCGTTGTCGCCATGACGGAAGAAGACGCGCACGAAGCCGTCGACTTCATGCTCCAAGACAACAAACTCGGTGACGCCGGCGCCCGTATCGTCATTGAGGATTACCTCGACGGCGAAGAAGCCAGTTTCATCGTTATGGTGGACGGCGAACACGTTCTTCCGATGGCTACCAGTCAAGACCACAAGAGACTTCTCGACAATGACAAGGGTCCCAACACCGGCGGCATGGGCGCCTACTCCCCGGCTCCGGTCGTAACGCCCGAGATTTATCAGATGGTTATGGATCAGATCATTTATCCGACGGTCAGAGGCATGAAGGAAGACGGCATCGTCTTCACGGGTTTCCTCTACGCCGGACTGATGATCAGCAAAGATGCCTCCGGAAAACCCACGGTTAAAACGCTGGAATTCAACTGCCGCTTCGGCGATCCGGAAACTCAGCCCATCATGTCTCGCTTAAAGAGCGACTTCTCCGAGCTGATTGAAGCCGGCATTGACGGCTCTTTAGACAAAGTCATTGCCGAATGGGATCCCCGCTGTGCTTTGGGCGTCGTTCTGGCTTCCAAAGGCTATCCGACAGCCCCGAGAAAAGGCGACGTTATCTCAGGCGTTGAGCTCCAAGACGACGACACAGTCACTTTCCACGCCGGCACTAAGTTCAACGATAAAGGCGAACTGGTCACCAGCGGCGGCCGCGTTCTCTGCGTTGTAGGACTCGGTGACGATTTGCATCAGGCCCGTGACAAGGCTTACAAAGCTCTGGACAAAGTTCATTTCGACGGTATGCAGTACCGTAAAGACATCGGTTACAGAGCACTTTAATTATTTCTTTATGCGCCACCCTAAACTTTTTTCGTTTATCGCAGCGCTCGGACTCGGGGCTTGTGTCAGTGCCTTCGCACAAACGACCTCGCCCCTGCCCGGTCCGTTTCCGGCCGATCCGACCCCGAAACCTTTTGACTACCCCGAAGGCTTATCCACTCCGCAGTTCACATTGGAGCAGAATCCCGCCTCTGTCATTCAGTTCGGAGATTTTCCGATTGTGCTCGGCGTCACGCCCCTTTCCGTTGTGACTAAAGCGTTCGGAGGCAGTCTGCATCACTTACCCGATCGTACGGACTACCTTTGCTATTCCGCTCCGATCCAAGAAACACCGAAGCCTAAGAAAAAGGCTAAGAAAAAGCCTGCCGAGGACGAAGTGCCTCCTCCCGAAGTCATCGGGCAGAACATTTGGTTCATTATCGGTGAGCGCGGAGAACTGACCGAAGCAAAGGCAGAGGCCGTCACCGCCGAGGGCGAACTCTGTCCTGCACTGCCGGAAGCTTTTTCGAATGTTTCCTTCGGACCATTCCGCATCGGCGTTAATTTGAAGCCCAGAGAAATCAAAAAGCTTGAAATCCCTGAGCCCAGTGTGGCCAAGGAAGATTCTCCCTGGCGTTATTGGTTTGCGACCAACAAGGAATCCCATCCTATCCATTACGGTTTCTTTGCCGTTGAAACCGATCCTGAGTTCGGACCGAAGAAAATGATTTCGACCGAGCTTGAATTCAAAGGAGCCTCTCATTGAGAATCGGCGTTTTCGGCGGAACCTTTGATCCGGTGCACGAGTCCCATATTCAAATGGGGCTCGATGCCCTGGAGCAATGCCATCTGGACAAAGTATTCTTCGTTCCGACCCGTCCTTGGCAGAAAACCGCCCGCGCCTCTGGAGAGGATCGAGTCGCCATGCTGAGCATGGCGCTTGCTCCATACCAAAACAAACTTATCATCGATCGACGAGAGCTGGAGCGCACCGGCGCCTCTTATTCCATCGATACGCTCTATTCCTTCAGGCAAGAGTTCGGTCCGGAGACCCCGATTTATTTCATCATGGGCTCGGATCAATGGAAAAATCTCAAGACTTGGGTCTTATGGGAAAAATTTCCGCTTCTATGCAACCTCTTAATTTATACGCGTGACGGTGAATTGGGCGACGATCCTTATGAAGGAAAGTTTCCGTTAATTCCGGCCCAGGATCTCGGTTCGAATCCGGCGCCTAACGGTCTTATCGTACTTACAAGAAGCGAACCGGCGCCGTACTCTTCAACAGCCATTCGCAAAGCTTTGTTCGAAAAGCCTGCCCGATCCCAAACGATTCCGGGGCTCACTGCCGACGTGCACCAATACATTCTTTCTCACGGTCTGTATTTACCGAGAGAAGGCGGCAAAGGAATTTAGTTCCGCTTCGCCGCTGATTTAATAGCCTTTCCTATTCCAGCGTAATGAAGGTGATTTCGGACGGAACACCTACACGCATCGTGAAGCCATTCCAAAGTCCGGATCCGTTTGTCACATAGACCTTCTTTTCGCCTCGATCGTAGAAGCCGCTTACTAAACCGTCATTGAAATAGGCCAGGAGCGGATACATGAAGAAAATATGGCCTCCGTGCGTATGGCCGGAAAGCTGGAGATCAAATTTCTCTTTTGTCAGAGAACCTGTCTTTGGCTGGTGCGCCAAAAGAATTCTGAAATCCTCAGGACTTGTTCCGGAAAACGTCTTTTCAACGTTCGGCGGCTCTTCTCCGAAACGAGACGCGCCGAGATCTGTCGTTCCGCCGACCACCAAAGATGCATCGTCTTTTGTGAGCACGTCACTGCCGTTGCGAAGTACTTTGATGCCAAGCGTCGGCAAAGCTGCCATCCACTCTTGATAGACAGAGTAGTACTCATGATTGCCGGGTACGGCATAAACTCCGTACTTGGACTTTAAATGCTTCAAAGGTTCAAGCTCAGGAAGAAGTTTTTGTGCCCTTCCATCGATAAAGTCACCCGTGATCATCACGATGTCAGGATTTAAATCATTGGTCCTTTTCACGATCTCGGACAGCCATTCTTTGCGCTGAACAGGCCCGACGTGCAGGTCGCTCAGCAAGGCGATCGTTGTTCCTTTCCATTGAGCAGGAAGGTTTTTAAAGACAATCGTTTCAGTCTTTACCTCAGGGACTTTGATGCCTTCATACATTCCCCAAAAGCCGCCTGCGACAGAAACAATAAAAATCGGAACAATAAAGACAAGGCGATTGAAGCTAAAACCGGTCTTTACGCCGAAAGTGCCGAGCAGCCAAAGTCCGAGAGAACAAATGTCTTTCAGCAAAAGCAAAAACGCCGCAAGAATAAGTGCTCCGTACAAGGCCTCCCAAGTAAGCATCCATGCGCCCTTGACTGCGGGCTCAAAGAACGTACCTCCGTTCATGGTGTAGGCCATGTACTTCATGGAAATCAGAAAGATTACCGCCGTGGATAAAAGTTTCCAAAACCAATGAATCTTAAGCGGCAGGACACCGCTGCAAACCACATAAACTGCCAGGATGAGGCTCGGCCAAAACAGGAACATTTTTTCGTAGAGTTGTTAGTTCAAATCTTTTAGATTTTAGAAAACGATCCTTCGGAAAAAGAAAACTCAATTCACGGATATTTGCATGATTTTGTGATTTCCGGCTCGAAAAGAAGACTTTCTGCTGTTGAAAAGAAACCTGACTGAGTACAATTAACCGCTAACTAAACAAGAGAAAGTTTTATGGATATTCGTAAGTTACAGAGAGTGATCGTTAACGCCCTTGAAGACGTCAAGGCACAAGATATCAAGATTTTCAACACCTCTAAGCAGACCGCTTTATTCGAGCGCGTCATCGTTGCAACCGCCAATTCCAACCGCCAGACTCGCGCTTTAGGCCACCATGTTTTCATGGAAGTTAAGGAAAACGGCGGAGACGCCGTCGGCATCGAAGGTCTGGAGACCGGCGAATGGGTTCTCGTCGACTGCGGAAGCGCCATCGTTCATATCATGCAGCCGGCTCTTCGTGCTTATTACAACCTTGAGGAACTCTGGGGCGCCCATCCCGTCCGTATGAAACTCCTTGAGAATGAAGACAAAGAAGAAGATTCTGAATAATTTTTACTATGAAAATTTCCGTCGTTGCCGTCGGTCTCAAAATACCCAAATGGGCTGATGAAGCATGCGAAGACTATCTGCATCGCTTTCCGTCGGATTGGAAGGTCGAATTAAAGACCGTCAAAGCCGAAGACAGGAACACGCGCACCATCCCGAAAGTGATGCAGGCCGAAGCGGAAAGGATTCGGGCCGCCCTGCCGAAGGATGCCATCAAGGTCATCATGGATGAACGCGGCGCAGACCCGACCAGCACTAAGCTCGCCCAGCAAATCAACCGCTGGAGCGACCAAGGACGCCCGATCGCTTTCATCATCGGGGGCGCCGACGGTATCGATCCGGGACTCAAAGCCGAGGCTGACTTTACGCTTCGTCTCTCTTCCCTGACCTTGCCGCACGCCATGGCTCGCGTTTTGCTCGTAGAGCAGATCTACCGCAGTTGGTCCCTTCTCCACAACCACCCCTATCATCGGGCTTAAGTTATGGATTTCTATCTTGCCTCCAAGTCGCCGCGCAGACGGGAGCTTTTGAAAGATGCGGGCTTTGACTTTGACATTCTTTTAAGCAAAACACCCGACTCCGTCAACGAAGATGTCCTGCCCGGCGAATCTCCCGAGAACTACGTGGCGCGCGTCACACGCGAAAAGGCTAAGTGGGGCCGTAAAGTAGCGGAAACCGAACGCGATTTGCTGCTTCCCGTCCTTGCCGCTGATACCACGGTTGCGTTAAACGGCAAAATTTACGGCAAGCCGGCAGACGAAAAGGAAGCTTTTGAATTCCTCAAAGATTTCTCGGGACAAACACACGAAGTTCTGACTGCAGTATGTTTGGTCGATAAGGAAGGAAAGCCAAGAGAAACTCTGACTAAGACGTTTGTCACCTTCCGCCCGCTCACCGACGAAGAAATCAACTCCTACATTGCCTCCGGAGAAGCTTTTGATAAGGCCGGCGGTTACGGGATTCAGGGATTAGCCGGTCAATTCGTCGAAAAAGTCGAAGGTTCTTACAGCGGCGTGATCGGTCTGCCCGTCGACGAAACCAAAGCCCTGCTCGCTGAAATCGGCATCCGGCCGCATTAAGTTCCTACAAAAGAGGTTACGGCCTTTTTGACACTTAGAATGGCTGAAAAAAGGCTGAATTCTTATGACCTCTACCGCGAAATACAAAACTTCCGCACCGAATAAACCAAAAAGCTGCTGGGACCTGTTTTGCTCTTTTACGCTGATGGCTATGCAGGCCTTCGGCGGTTCGACCGCTATCGCGCAGCAGTTCTTAGTCGACCAAAAGAAATGGCTCACGCAGTCCGAGTTTCTTGACCTCCTGACCGTTTCTCAAGTCCTTCCGGGACCCAACATCATGATTTTGACCATCGTGGTGGGCGACCGACATTTCGGATGGAGAGGCGCACTTGCCTCTTTCCTCGGCATGATTACGCTTCCGGCAACGCTCATGCTCTCCGTCTTTGTCTTCTATCAACAGTACGCAGAGAACAAATGGGTATCCGATGCTCTGGTCGGTATGGCCGCATCTGCCTCAGGGATGGTGGCCGGCGCCGCTATGAAGCTTCTTTACAACTGCAAAGAAAATATCATCACGCCGCCGGTCTGGATTTTTGGCTTGGTCATCACATTCATCACCGTCGGCATGCTGAAGATTTCCATGGTCTACATTCTGCCGATTGTCGGTATTCCTCTCTCCTTCTGGGCGTGGTACCGATTCATTAAGGAAAGGAGCGCTCGGTCATGACACCTGCCTTATTTGCCGGACTATTCTTCCACTTCATGCTGCTTTCGCTGATCGCGATCGGCGGCTTCATGGCTACGCTCCCCGGCATGTACTCCTACCTTGTGGATACGGCAGGACTGCTGACGCCAGAGACCTTTGCCAAGACGGTTGCGTTCGGCCAGTCCCTGCCAGGCCCGAATGTACTGGTTGCGGCAGTGCTTGGCTGGGCAGCCGCCGGTCCTTTGGGTGCGCTCGCTACTTTCGGCGGAACTTCCATTCCTTTCTCGCTAATTGCCGTTCTTGCGGGAAGGTATATTCGCGAGCACGCTTCCTCGGTTTTCGTTAAGTCCTATAAAGCCGGCATGGCGCCGGTTGCCGTCGGGCTTTTATTTGCCACTGCTTATCTTCTTTTGGGAAACCAGCTTGATAACTGGCATGTGTGGGCCTGGGCCGGCGCCGTCACAATTATTGTTTGGAAAACCCATATTCCCCTCATTCTTTTAATTATGATTGGGGGAGTTATGGGACTATTAGGCTGTTTTTAGGAGGATTCAATGTCTCGTTATGTGTTAACGATCCAATCTCACGTTGCATACGGTTTTGTCGGTAATTCTGCCGCCGTTTTCCCGCTGCAGCTTTTGGGTTTTAGTCCGATCGTTGTCAACACGGTTGAATTTTCCAATCATACGGGCCACCCGACGTTCCGAGGTCAGGTTTTTACTGCCGAGCTCATCCGCGACATTATTCTCGGCATTCGGGAACGCGGTCTCATACCCAAGATCGAAGGGCTGCTTTCAGGATATTTGGGTGACGCAAGCATCGGCAAAATTGTCTTAGAGTTAGCAACTGAAATCAAAGCGGCCAATCCCAACGCTGTTTGGCTGTGCGACCCGGTGATGGGCGACACGGATACCGGTGTTTTTGTCCGTCCCGATATCCCGCAATTCATGAAGGAACATTTCCTCAACGGGTTGGCTGATATGACAAAACCAAATCAGTTTGAACTGGAACTGCTGAGCGGACGAAAGATGAGAAGCCGCCAGGAGGCAGTCGACACAGCGCGGGAGTTGTTCACGGACAAGGGTTGCCGTGTTACGTTTGTGACAAGTCTGCTGACACCAGACGTTCTTGCAGGCACAGTCGAGACCTTAGCCGTTACCAAGGATGATGCCTGGGTCGTCAGAACACCTCTTGTGGAACGAAAACCGACGCCTAACGGACAAGGCGATACCTTCTCATCCGTCGCTTTAGGCACTTACCTCAAAACAAAGTCAGCCAAAGACGCTTTAGAAGCTGCCGTCAACACACTTTACGGATTAGTTTCTCATATGGACAGCGGTGCTCTTGATCTTCCTCTCATTGATGAGCAGCGTCAGATCCTCAGTCCTGAACATCGTTTCGAAGCTGTTCGCTGCTAGCTCAAAATTTTCATCGCTCTAAAAGCTTCCATCTCGGAGGCTTTTTCTTTGCGTCCGTTGTGAGGCTCTCACGCGCTAGTGAACATCGCCTCCTTCCTATAATCAAAACACTTTGTTTTGTGAGGCGTATTATGTCTGTTGCTGTTTTTCCTCTCGGCCCCTTAGAAACCAATTGCTATATCGTTAGCTACGAAGGCCAAGCTGTTGCAATTGATGTCGGCGGAGACCCCGCTCCCGTGAGCAAATATCTCAAAGAACACGGGTTAGAGCTGAAAGCAATCTGCATCACGCATATGCACTTTGACCATCTTTATGGCGTTGCCGCTTTAGCTGCCGAAACGCACGCTACGGTCTATACGCCGGAAAAAGATAAAGTCATCGCTTCCACAGTTCTTGGGCAGGGCGGATCTTCTGGCTTTCCTGCTGTCCCTAAATTTGAATCCGTCAGCATTGAGCCGGGAAATAAGACAGAGTTTGCCGGACTTGAATGCAAAGTTTTGAGTGTTCCCGGACACACACCGGGCTCTGTGGCTTATTACTTCAAGAAAGAAAAGTGCGTCTTTGTCGGCGACACGCTTTTCTTAGAATCCATCGGCAGAACGGACTTCCCGTTCTCCAGTCATGAACAGCTTGTGACATCGATCCGCTCCGAGCTCTTCTCTTTGCCGGATGACACAATTGTCTATCCGGGCCACGGACCTGAGACCTCCATCGGCTACGAGAAAGAGCACAACGCCTTCCTGTAATCGAAAAATTCTCGCCTGTCAGCAGACAGCTACTCTGCCGGCAGGCGTTTGTTTTTCCTAAGAGCCCACTTTTTCAAAATATATTCCAAAAGAATAGGTTGTCGCGTGCAACGTAACTTTTGGATTTTTGCTTGCTGAGACTCAGAAATACGCAGGCACAAAAAAACCGCTCAGACTTTCTCATCCAAGCGGCTTGTTGCAACCTTATCTAGCTTGCTACTTCACATCAGGTGCAGACACCGGAGTGATGACATCTTCTTCAAGCTGCCATTTGCCGTTGTCTTTAACTCCGAGCAGCTGGATTTCAAAAATCAATGTTGCATTCGGAGGAATAACAGAACCGGCGCCTCCGTCGCCATAGGCTAACTGAGACGGAATGAACAGACGGCGAACACCCCCGACCTTCATGCCGGCAACGCCGCGGTCCCAGCCCTGGATAACATAGCCTGCTCCGAGCGGGAATTCAAAAGGTTCTTTGCGGTCAACGCTGGAATCAAACTTTGTGCCGTCTTCGAGCCAGCCTGTGTAATGAACACGAACGAGCTCACCAGGCTTGGCCTCTGCACCTGTACCGACTTTGACGTCCACTATCTTTAAATCTTGTAAATCTTGAGTGTCAATACCAAACATCGTTATCGCCTCCTATTGGCGCTTCACTAGTGATTCTTGGATTTTATGCTCACTTGGTTCCCCCTATTGGTCTAATCCCTCAGATTGAGAACTGATTCCGCACTACACTCCCACAGATTCAAAGAGGACTAATTGAATGTCGAATTCTTTTAAGACACTTGGGTTTGCACCCCAATTAGAAAAGTTAATCGAAGCCAACGGCTTTACGTCGCCGACTCCGATTCAAATGAAAGCCATCCCGCTCGTTCGACAGGGATACGATCTTTTGGCTGCAGCTCAGACCGGCACCGGTAAAACGGCTGCTTTTGTTCTGCCCATGCTGCAGAAGATGATAGAAGAACCGACGCTTTATCAAAAGCGCGTTCCTCGTGTTTTAGTACTGACTCCTACCCGAGAGCTTGCCGCGCAAGTCGGAGAAACTATTCTTTCTCTGGGCAAAGACCTCGGCGTACGCTCTGCCGTCGTTTTCGGCGGTGTGGGCATCAACCCGCAGAAGGCCGCCATTGCCAAAGGGCTGGATTTCTTAGTTGCGACACCGGGTCGTCTGCTCGATCTCATGAACCAGGGTTTTGCAGGTCTCTCTAAGACGCACATTCTGATTCTGGACGAAGCCGACCGTATGCTGGATATGGGCTTTCTCCCTGACTTAAAGCGCATTCTGAAGGCGCTCCCGCCGGATCGCCAAACACTGCTCTTTTCCGCAACGTTCTCACCTGAAATCAAAAAGCTCGCTTCCGAATTCTTGAATAAGCCTGAGTCCGTCGAAATCGAACGAAATAAGGACTCCTCTCTTGTTCGCCAAACGCTTTACAGAGTTCCGAAAGCTAATAAACACACTGTCCTTCGCGACCTTATCGTCGACAACCAATGGGATCAGGTTTTGGTCTTTACCAGAACCAAATACGGCGCAGATAAGCTGGTTCGCCATCTGCTCAAAGACGGTCTGGTTGCCAAAGCCATTCACGGCGATAAATCTCAGAGCGCCAGAACGACAGCACTCAGAGAGTTCAAAGAGCACAAGCTTCCTATTCTCGTTGCCACTGACATCGCTGCCCGCGGCTTAGATATTGAAAAGCTTCCTCAGGTCGTCAACTACGAACTGCCGCAGCAAGCAGAAGACTACGTTCACCGTATCGGCAGAACGGGACGCGCAGGAGAAGCGGGAGAAGCTTATTCTCTGGTTTCTCCGGAAGAGTTGCCGCAGCTGGCTGCGATCGAAAAGTTCATCAAGAAGCCGCTGCCTTTGTCTGACTTCCCGAGACTGGATTACTCCGATTGGAAGGTTTCTGCTCCGACAAAGCCTCAGAACAAAAACCGCAGACCCGGACCAAGAAGAAACGGACCGGCCGGCTTCAAACGCTCCGACGGTAAACCGTCTGTCCGTCGCAGAACCGCCCGTGGGCAATAGCTATGCATTGCACGGCTTTTCCCGTTTGCTAGAGCAATAACTTTTAGGCGGCCTCGGGAGTTTTTCCTCGGTCGCCTTCTTATAATCGGACAAGGATACTTGTTTTGTCTATGACCGAAGCCTGACACTTGCGCCGCTTCGGCCGATTTTTTAATGTGGTTGTTTATGCAAACTCCGAAATTAAACGAAGTGAAGCAACAAGCCGGTTTTTCTTTGGAAGACATCAATATTGAAGGTTTCGCGCCGATGCCTTCACCGGCTGAGATCAAAAAGATGGCGCCTCTTACCGAAGCTGCTGCCGAGAACGTCAACAAGAGCAGAAATCAAATCAAGCAGATTTTGACGGGAGAAGATAACCGTTTGATGGTCATTACCGGTCCCTGTTCCATTCACGACCCGAAGGCGGCCCTGGATTACGCTCAGCGTTTAGCCGAACTCTCAGAACACATCTCAGAGACAATCTTCCCGGTCATGCGCGTGTATTTCGAGAAGCCTAGAACGGTCGTCGGCTGGAAGGGGTACATCAACGACCCGGACATGAACAACTCTTTCAATATGGCAAAGGGTATGCTCAAGGCCCGTGAGCTCATGATCAAAATCAATGAGATGGGTCTGGCTGTTGCGACCGAAGCATTGGACCCGTTCGGTCCGCAGTACTTGGGCGAACTCGTCAGCTGGTATGCCATCGGTGCGCGCACAACCGAAAGTCAAACCCACAGAGAAATGGCGAGCGGTCTGTCCGCTCCGGTCGGTTTTAAGAACGGCACCGACGGCCTTCTGGACAGCTCGATTAACGCCGTCAAAGCCAGCCGCCAAAGCCACTACTTCTTAGGTATCTATGAAAACGGCCAAAGCTCCATCATCAAGACCAAAGGCAATCGCTACAGCCACCTAGTGCTCCGCGGAGGCGGCGGACGTCCGAACTTTGATACCGTGAGCGTGATGCTGGCCGAGAAAGCCCTCAAGGATGCCGGCGTCGACTCCCGCATCGTTGTCGACTGCTCGCACGCCAACAGCATGAAAAATCCCGACCTGCAGCCCTTCGTTTTGAACGACTGCATTACCCAGATTGTCAACGGCAACAAATCGATTTGCGGCGTCATGCTGGAGAGCAACATTAACGCTGGCAATCAAAAGATTCCTGCCGATCTGTCTCAGCTTAAATACGGTGTCTCCGTCACCGATGCCTGCATTGACTGGGAAACCACCGAACATGCGTTGCGCATGACCAATCGTCGCCTTTTGGATAAGAAATTAAATGGTGAGTAAACGCTTACTTTTGACTACTGCAGCGCTTGCTGCGTTGGCCTTAGCAGGATGTTCTTCCACGGGACCGCATTCTGCCTTTACTCCGCACGTCGATCGCGCCGGACTTGACCCGCTGCTGGATGCTCCTTTGCGTACAGAAACGGTATGCAAGGGTGCGGGACTTTTTACCGCCGGCACCAAACTCGGCGGATTCTCGTTTGAATGCCCCGACCTGGACGTCGTTGCAACGTTGAACGAACTGCGCGACGCCGGCTGGCGCGTTGAGAAGATGCACATCGGCCGCCAGACAATTGAAAACGACGAAAGCGGCACTCCGCTCTCGGCAACGATTCGCAAAGTTTATTAATTTTCCATTGCGGAGACTTCAGTGAACTCCTCTATCAGCAGCAGAGTGTCTGCCTTACGTGTTTTTTTGAAAGATCACGGTCTCAACGGCTGGATCGTCCCGACGGCAGACCCTCATCTTTCCGAATACGTGGATGAACACTATGCCTTCCGCAAGTGGCTTTCGGGCTTCACGGGCTCTGCAGGATCTCTCTTAGTGACTCAGGACGCCGCAGCGCTTGTCACCGACTCCCGCTACTGGGTTCAGGCCGAGCAGCAGCTCGAGGGCTCCGGCATTGAACTCGTTAAACTCAACCAAGGCTACGCCGCGGAGTCTGCCGACTGGTTTGCCGCGCACTTGATGGCCAACGACTGTGTCGGCATCAACTCCGAATTGATTTCCGGCAAAGACGCCAAGAATTACGCCCGAGTTTTTGCCGAGAAACATCTTCATCTCTCGCTGGTTCGTCAGACGCCCGAAGAAACCATCTGGGAAGAAAGACCGGAACGCGCTGAAAAGCCGATCTTTGACCATACAGTTTCCCCGCGAAACCGAGAACAGAAACTTACCGCTCTGCGTGAGGTTCTCAAAAAAGAAGGTGCGGACTATCTGCTTACTTCGAAGCTCGACGATATCGCATGGATTTTTAACCTCCGCGGATCCGACGTTCCAAACAATCCCGTCTTCTACGCCTACGCCTTGATTCCGTCCAAGGGCACTGCAACGCTTTTCATTAACGAAGAGAAAGTCCCTGCCAATCTGAGAGAGTTATTGTTCCGGGACGGTGTTGCTTTAGCTCCTTACCATTGTGTCGGCAAGACGCTCGCCTCTCTTTCCTCAGGGACGGTGCTGGCTGACCCGGAAGAAATCAATGCGTCTTTGCTGTCTCACCTGCCGGAGCAGATCACTCAGCTGGAATTGCCTAATCCTATTGAACGCATGAAAGCACTCAAGACGCCCGAAGAGATCAATCTGATATCTGACGCCATGATCAAAGACGGGGTTGCCTTGGTGCGATTCTTTGCCTGGCTTGATCGCAATTTGGGCAAAGAAGAAATGACGGAGCAGTCCCTCGCCGACAAGCTCCTTTTCTTCAGAAAATCTCTTCCGGGATATATTTCTCTGAGCTTTGAAACCATCTCTGCATTCGGCTCCAACGCCGCACTCCCCCACTATCAACCCGATAAGTCCGGAGGCGCCCCGATTAAGGATAACGGCTTCCTTCTCATTGATTCCGGAGCTCAATTTCCCGAAGGTACGACCGACATCACCCGCACAAAATTGATCGGGAAAGCAACCGATCTGATGAAAGAAGATTACACCGCCGTATTACGGGCAAACATACGTCTTGCGATGGCCGTATTTCCCGACGGTATTTCTTCACAATTATTAGATCCCTTAGCGCGTGAACCGATCTGGCAACATTTTGCTAATTTTGGGCATGGAACGGGCCACGGCGTCGGATTTTTCCTTAATGTTCACGAAGGGCCGCAGAGGATTAGTTACCCGCGGATAAGCCCTCGTTCCGATGCGTTTATCTCGAAAGAGACAGCAATGTCCGAAGGCATGGTGACCAGTGATGAACCCGGTATTTATCGTCCCGGCCGCTGGGGTATCCGCATTGAAAATTTAGTGGCGACCGAATTCGCAGAAGAAAATGAATTCGGACGTTTCTTGAAATTCAAAACACTAACTCTTTGTCCGATAGACCTTTCTGCCGTCATTCCGGAAAGGCTGCAGCCCGACGAAAAGAAATGGCTGAACGAGTACCACACTCTTGTCCGTCAGAAGGTGCTCCCGCACATTCATGACGAGCGCACCATTGTGTGGCTCGTATGGAACACAAGAGAAATTTAAAACATGACCACAGAAAAAGTGAGTTTGAAACACTGGCTGGAAACGCGCTGGCGCGGAACACTTATGGCCGTCATTATCGGCGCTGCCTCACTATTCGTCTCTGAGCACTACGGCGGTCCTGCTGTTTTGTTCGCTTTGTTAATCGGTATGGCTTTCCACTTCCTCTCAGAGGACCGGAGAACGCTTGCCGGTATTCATTTTTGCTCCACAACCGTTCTCCGATGGGGCGTAGGCCTGTTAGGTGCCAAAATCACCGCGAGCCAGCTGGGACTCCTGTCTCCGGCCCTGCTTGCCATGATTATCGGCGGTGTGTTTGCCACACTACTCTTCGGCGCTTTCATTACCCGTTTTTCTAAGTGGCCGCTTACCGAAGGCACACTGGCTGCCGCCTCTACCGCTATTTGCGGTGCGTCTGCCGCTATTGCCTTAGCTGCCACATTCAACCATAAGCAGTTAAGAGAGCAGGCTCTGCTTGCTATCGTGGTCACGGTTACCGCCCTGTCCACCCTCGCTATGGTTCTTTATCCGTTCATCTCCGGATGGTGCGGCTTTGACCACATCGATGCCGGCATCTTCTTAGGCGGTACCATTCACGACGTTGCACAGGTCGTGGGCGCCGGCGCCATGATCGGGCCGGACGCACTGGAAATCGCGAGCTTGACAAAGATGATTCGTGTCGCTCTTCTGATCCCGATCCTCATCATCTTCATGTTTGTCTTTTCCTCTAAGGCACATCGCACTGAAGAAGAGAAAGCCAAGCCCTGGTACAAGAACATTCCGATGTTCCTGCTCGGCTTCATCGCTCTAGCTGCTTTGAACTGCACCGGAATCATTCCGACGAATGTCTCCAACACACTCGGCGAAATCTCCAGACTGTTCATTTTGATTTCCATTTCTGCCCTTGGTTTAAAGACCTCTCTGGGCAAACTGAAAGAAGTCGGCTGGACACCGATCGTGCTGATGAGCATCGATACAGTCTTCCTCCTGCTGTGGGTCATTATCGGCATCTTCCTGATCCGCGGTTAATTTGATGCTTTAGTTTCATCTTTCTTCTTAGGACTCGGTTCGCTAGAATCGAGTCCTTATTTTTTACCGATCCCTCTGCCGGCGCTTCCTTCTCCGAACTTTCCGCTCATGACCGTACTGAAAATCCTCTATCAAGACGAAGACCTTGTCGTTGTCTCCAAGCCGGAAAAGATGCTGACGCACCGAACGGAAATTGCCAACGGCGACACCGAGTTTGCACTGCAGTTGCTGCGAGATCAGATCGGCCGACGCGTGAGTCCGGTTTATCGTCTGGATCGAGGCACTTCCGGAATCCTGATGTTCGGGCTCAACAGGGAGATAGTTTCGGCACTGAGTCAGCAAACTCATGAGACCTTTCACAAGCGTTATTACGCGGTCGTCCGCGGCTGGGCACCAGAGGATATTGAGGTTCGCCATGCGCTGAAGCCTCCCGTCGATCCCTATCTACGTGTGCAAAAGACAGAAGCACAGGACGCGCTTTCTTACCTTCACAGATTGGCTGAATCAGAGGTTCCCGTTTCTTCCGGCAAGTTTGATACCACTCGCCTCTCTTTAGTCCTGCTTGAGCTTGCCACCGGCAGACGTCATCAGTTAAGACGCCACCTCAAACATCTCGCGCATCCCATTATCGGAGATGCGACTTACGGCAAAGGACCGCTTAACCGTGTCCTTGCCGAATATTTCGGCGCAGACCGCCTCCTTCTCCACTGCGGTCGAATCAGCTTCATTCATCCTCGTACTCAAAAACGTCTCACCATTGATGATCAGCCGAGCGGCCTTATGCGACAAGTCATCGAACGTCTTGAATGGGGTAATTATTTGCATGCTTCTTATTCGAGAGACTGGCATTTATTTGATTATTCAGATCTTTTGTTAAAATAATGTCTGAAAATTCCCATAATACTTTTTAGCCTTGAAACTAAAAGGCCTTGCGTTCCCATTCGTCGCAAATAAATCGGGAAATATTTGCGCGATCTTTCGAAAGAATGGGATTTGTTTTTGTTTTGCATGGTTTTGAGTCGTATACTGAATCGATCAAACCTCGTTTAGGAGAACTTATAAAAATGAAGCACGGAAAACTTGTCACTTCCATTTTGGTTTTATCCTTAGCTGCTGTGACTGCTGCATTCGCCAGCATGGCAGAGGCCCGCTCCTTAGAACAAATTAAGGCCTCCGGCGAACTCTTAGTCGGTTCCACCGGCGATTACAAGCCGATGAGCTACCTCAACAAAGAAACCGGGAAATACGAAGGCTTTGACGCAGAAATGGCACAGTCCCTGGCTAAGTACCTCGGCGTCAAACTCAAATATGTTCCGACAACTTGGAAGACCTTGCAGGCCGACACGATGGCCGATAAGTTTGACGTTGCCATGAGCGGCATTACCGTCACAGACGCTCGTAAGAAAGTCATGACCATGTCCGACGGTTATCTCACCTTTGGCAAGACGATTCTCGTCACTAAGAACAAGACTGGTCAGTTCAAAGAATTGAACGACGTCAACCAGCCAACTGTTCGTGTCATGTACAACCCAGGCGGCACAAACGAAAAGTTTGCCAAGGAAATGACTCCGAAAGCTCAGCTCATGATGCATGAGCACAACGCCGAGATTCCGGGCTTAGTCGGTGAAGGAAAAGCCGATGTCATGATCACCGAAACCATGGAAGCTCGCCGATATGCGAAGGACAATCCTAAGGTTGCCGCTCCGTTGGTCGACAAACCTTTCACAGAAAACCACTTCGGCGTCCTGATGAAACAGGGTTACCCGAAGCTTGAAGCTGCCGTGAACGACTGGATGAAGACCATTAAAGGCAACGGCACAATGGCTAAATGGGAAGACCAATACATTAAGTAATCTTCACCTGACCTTTTAGTCAAAACAAGCCGCAGCCGGCTCGGATGATTTCGGATTTCGCTACGGCTTTTCTTATTTACCATTGATTGGCTGCAGAAATTCCCAGCCAATGGCAAGAACGTCATTATTTTGAATCTATTCCTCCTTTAAGAAACAAAAGAAAAGGCAAAGGTTTGGAAGCCCTCGGACATTCCAGCCTCTGCCAAAACCTCAAAGAATTTTTTAGGTTCAATGAGAGGACAACAAGAAGATATAGGGAATTTATTATTTGTTATCAAAATAGTTGCGGTAGATGCTGACAGAGCAGTATGCGATAGTCAGTACCAGCATTGTGAGACAATAAAGGACTGTTCCTGCTTTGCACAACCATAGGAAAACTGCGCTCATCTCGAACCTTTGATCTTTGGAAAGAGACCGTATTTCCTCTTTCCTTTTTCAGGTTATACGAATCCACACACTACGAATCCGAGGGCAACTGAGAAGAAAATTGCCAGAACGCCTGGGATAAAGAAGGAGTGATTGAAGACCCATTTACCGATACGAGTTGTACCCGTGTCGTCCATCTGGACTGCTCCGAGCAATGTCGGATAAGTCGGGAGAACAAACAGAGCAGACACAGCTGCGAAGCATGCGACAAGCATGTAAGAGTTGTCCGGATTGGCGGCTGTAATACCTAATGCTGCAACTACTGTCGGAGTGATTGCCTTAGCTGTAGCCGCCTGAGAATACAAAAGCATCGCTGCTAGAAAGAATACAACCGCAAGCAGTGCCGGATACTGGCTGATTGTTTGAGCTGCAAAATCTTTGATTTCCTTTGTATGGCCGGAGACGAAAGTGTCACCGAGCCAAGCAACACCAAGAACGCAGATGCAGGCCACCATACCGGACTTAAACACAGAAGTTCCGGCCACATCTCCGAGATTAACCTTGCATAAAACGGTAATAAGAGCACCGACAGCAAGCATCAAACTCATAATCGCCGCATCGCGAGGAACGATGACCGGTTTAATCAAGCCAACAGCCGGAGAAATAGCAGAAGCATAGAAGACGACGCACAAAACGCCGATCAAGAAGATCCAAACAGAAAGCTTGGCAGACGGAGTAATCGTCATATCTTTAAGGCCAACCGGAGGCTTGACCAAGCCTTCTTTCAAACGTTCCTGATAGATCGCATCGCTGGCAAGATCCATCTTAGAAATGTGAGTCATGATGAAGGCTGTAATCATGCAGCCTAAGAAGGTTGTCAAAAGCCAAACGCCGAGAAGAGCCGGATAGCTCCATCCGAATGGCTCTAACACGCCTGTCATGTAAATAACAGCCGCAGAAACCGGAGAAGCTGTAATTGCAATCTGAGAGGCAACCACTGCGATAGAGAGCGGAACAGAAGGACGAATATTTTCGCCTTTTGCTACTTCCACAATCACCGGAATCATTGAGAAGGCTGTGTGACCCGTACCGGCAAAGATTGTCAGGACATAAGTAACAATCGGTGCGAGGTAATTAATGTATTTCGGGTTCTTGTAGAGAATTTTCTCAGCAATGTAAACAAGATACTGAAGACCGCCTGCAAGCTGCATTGCAGAAATAGCAGCAATTACAGAAGCGATGATCAGGATCACGTCCCAAGGGATGTTGCCCGGCTTCATGCCCAGACAAAGACCGAGAACCAGCACGCCTGCGCCGCCCGCATAACCGATACCGATGCCGCCGAGCCGCACGCCGATGAAGATCGCGCCCAAGAGGACGATGATCTGAAGAATAACCATGATACTCATAAAATTTCCCCTATTAATTTGGGATCGAGGTTGGTGATGCAGCAGAGTGCGCTAGGTATGGAACGCACTCTGCCGGTAGGAGCTTCATTAGATGAAGCTCCTACCACCCAGGGAGAAAAATGATTGTTTAGAAAGCAAGTTTGAATGTCGCACCGACACCATTGGACTTAATCTTGCTGCCGTAAGCACCGTAGTAAGAAACGCCCAGGGAAGCTCTCTTGCCAAGCTGAGCTTCAAGGCCGACACCGACCGCTGCGACTGCAGAGAGTTTTTCACTCTTAATCGTTGCGGAGGCTCCGTTACCAAACTTAAGCGTAGACTTGCCGCGGGTGTCACCCATGTACTGTGTCCAATTCACGTCAGCGACAGCCTTGAACTTGGCCGGACCAACTTCAAACGGAACTTTGACGCGAGCGCCGAGGTTCGAGACAGCAAGGTTCTGACTATCAAACTTAGTGCTGACCTTTCCGCCGACGTAATCGTTGCTGAAGTCGTCCGCAGAGAGATGCATCCAAGCTAAACCAACATACGGTTCAACATTGACAGTACCAAGGTTAAGTCCGGTGTATGCAACTTCGCCGAAGATCTGAGCAAGTTTGGCGTTGTAGCTTGGAGAGGCCGCGAAAGCTTGGTTCTTATAGAAGAGAGCGCTGTTTGCATCGCGATCCTGGTGCGTATAAGCGAAGCCATAGTTCAAACGCACCGGTTCAAACTTGGACTGACCGTAGATACCAAAATGGAGATCGTCAGAGTCAATCTTTCCGTCATGACCGCCTTTGAACTTTGTCTTACCTGCACCGAAGAAGACACCAACTTTATTATTGGCATTGATGTCAGCTTCTAATCCAACTAGACCGGTGTAGAAATCAGCCTTCAGCTTAGAGGCTCCGGCGCGATCCATCTTGGACCAATTGCCAACTGCAGAAAGCCACAAACGTGCACGTCCGCCGTCAACATCGGCTACATGAGCAGCACCGTCAATTCCGATTGCCTGATCCTTAATCGCTCGAACCAGCGACTGACCATTAGCAATGGTCATTGCATTGGCTGTGACGTGGATGTCATTACCCAAAGAGTTGAGCGTATTTCTTGCCTCATCCTTAGTTGCATCAGTCAAACCAGCCAGAAGCGCATCGTCGGCCATCAAAGCATTCGCTACTGCTACGCCATTGCTGTTAGCTGCGTAGTCAGCTAAAGTTTTATCATTCTTGGTCAGGATCCCTGTAAGAGTATTTCCGTCAAGCGTTACGGTATGGTCAACTAAGGCAAAGTCAGGAGTCACAACAGCGTTTTCGTTAAAGCCTTCAATCTTGTCTGCCGTAACCGTTCCGACTTGATCAATGCCGTCATAAGCCTTTTCAAACGCGTTATCGGTCAAAGATGTGACGGTAACCTTGGACCCGGGATTAAACGTTAGGTTGCCAACTTGTACATCCTGATCTGCAACAATTGCATAGGTACCCCCGTCGTTGACTACGACATTAGCCTTTTGGATCGGAGCTCTTGCGACCCCAACTAGAGAGTTAAGCTGGCCCTTCTGAGTAAAGTTGTCGTTGAAAGTAGCCAATATACCAAATGTACCTCCATTAACATTCACATCTGCAGAGCCGAAGGATTCCGTGAAACCAAATAATGAACCTTCTTTAACCTCTGTACCTCCGGTATAACTATTGTTACCCGTCATGACCAAAGTGCCCTGACCTGATTTAATCAAAGCGCCCTTGTAGAGGTTGTTATCGATCTTATTCTGGATATAGGCTGCTCTAGCAGCGTAATACTCTGCTCTCCATTTCTTTGCCTGCTCGGGGCTGACGGTGTTATCGTAGAAGTCGAGATTTCCGTCTAAAACAACAATATCGTCACCTAACGTATACTCCCCTCCGGCGTCAGGATCTGTGCCATTCTTGGTAGCCGTCATCCAAGCCTTGTCTTCTTTTTCGCGCTGCTGGAGACCTGCTTCTGTAATGTCGTTACTCCAAACATCCAGTGGTTCACTCAGACGATATTCAAAGTGGTCTAAGAACTGGCCGGGACCGTACATTCCTTTTTCGAGATCGGGCATACCCCAACCATAAATGACGTCAGGTGTGCCTTCAGCCGCAGTCCAATTCGTGAAAGGCTGACCATTTGCTCCAATGTGACTTGCAGTCGTGTACATGACATCCTTAACTTGAATAGCTGTCATGCTGGGATAGCGAGACTGAAGAACTGTAAAGGCGCCTGAAATTTGAGGATCGGAGGCCGATGTACCATTGAAACCGGTAGTAGTGAGCCTTCCGTTCTCCAAATCAGTTGTAACGTATGTCGTCCCAATTCCTGGATATGCAGTCGGGCCAGACATGGACCACCACTTGGCAAGGCCCGCTTTACAGTAGGTTGCCTGCATATACTGGTCATTATCCCCTCGTGTCTGCATAACACCAACAGCATTGAGCCAGTTTTTCTCAGCTTCGGGATGGAAGTATGGATACAACCCTTTCAGGTAAGGCGTGCCTCTGTCTTGATTACCCGCTGCCCAGGAAAGGATAACATTGGTTCCCTTCACGGCATCATAGGCTCCGTCAAGAAAACTGGGCTTATCCCCGTATTTGAGTTTGAAATACATATACTCCCACTCAAAAGCGGATGGATTCGTTGAATATTGATCCGCTCCTGGGACATCATTTAGCCCCAAGAAACTATAGTCGCCAGAGAATGTAACAGCATACGCCGCGGAAGCTCTATCATAATTTCCACTTCCAGCCAGTAGCTCAGACATCTCATCTGGTGTAAGTCTATGTCCACCAGAGCTATAGATCTTAGTGTTGGTACCGTAGGAATTATTGACCATGCCGCCACGATATTCTCCATTGCCGGCATTGACAGCATCTGCTAACGCTTTATATCCCTTGAAGTAATAGTTGTAATCTTGGAAAGGCCCGTAATTATTATTGTCTGTTGCTCCTGTATTTCCGACGACCACATTTGCTTTAAATGCAACCCCGTGACCATATTCCCCATTTCGTTCCGCTCCGATCACTCCTGTAACTTGAGTTCCATGAGCATCATTTAAGCCCAGGGTATAGTCTCCTTTCACATCGAACTCTTCACCTTCTGTAAAAGGCTGTCCTTCCGCTGCTGTAGGAACAACTCCCTTTTGAATGGTTGCATATATGCTTTGAGGATAGCGATTTCCACTAGAACCGTAAACTCCTGTTACGTGAGTGGCTGTGATGCGAGGAGTATCTAAGTCCGGGTTTCCAAGCCATGCTCCTGAGTCCATCACTCCAGTCGTTGTATTTTGACCGTAAAATCCAAGGGCATACGCCGAAGAAGCATTCATTGCTCCCAGCCCCCAATTGTAGTTATACTCCGCCGTCTCCCAAGACGCTTTGTCACCTAACGTGCCTGTCTCTACGTATGCCGCAGAAACTAAACCGCTAGTAGCCAAAAGAACGGTTGCTACACTCAGACTCACGGAAGCCTTTGATCTTTTGCCGTGAGAAGATTGGATCTCACTGGTCGTGACAAAAGATTGGCGTACATCACTCCAAATAGCCTTAAAAGCTTTATTCATTACATTTCTCCTATGCTTCCCATAAAAATGGAATTTAAGGTCATACGCAAAAAAAACATGCTCCTCATTTTTTGCGTACCGAGGTAAAACCTCTATTTTTAGTTTTTAACATTTTGTAAATAAAAACAATGGTAGAAATGCTTAATAAAGATATAAAAATAGCGGCTTATTTAAACTATTTTATTTACAGGTTTAAACCTTATTATTGAAAGATATTTCAAATACATAACTAGTTGATTTTATTTAATTTTAATTGTTTGTGTAATTATTTTTTTTATATTTAAATATTTTACATGTAAATATTGTTGATTTATTATTAGTGACAAATATATTATTTTATTTATTTTCTTATAAATGACATTTACGATTTAATCAACCGTCATTGTTAACTATATAAATGTTAGATTCTAATTTACCTGTTTTTATTTCTGTTGCGGAATCAGGAAGTTTTTCTCAAGCCGCATTACGCCTTGGCAAAAGTCCACAGGCCGTTTTTAAACAAATTACGACTTATGAAGAAAAACTCGGAGTTAAATTATTTGATAGAAGCCCGACCGGTATGCGATTAACTCCCGCAGGGATATCTGTCTATAAAGACGCTAAATTCCTTTTATCCTTTTCTAAAGAATCAATTAAAAGAGCAAAAGAAATCGAAAAAAATGAAGGAAATCTTGTTCGTGTCGCTTTATCGCCCCTAACACCTACGAAATTCCTAGGGCAAGTTTGGCCTATTGCGTCTAAACAATACCCTGATCTAAGGATTCAGCTTGTCCCTTTTGAAAATGAAAAAAACATCGTTTGGAACATGCTCTCACACTTAGGATCAGATGGCCAAGTCGACATTGTCGTTGCGACATATGATGAGGACTTTTTAGAGAGAAGAAATTGTACTGCCCTCAAACTAAGAGATTTACAACTCAGCATCTGCATGTCTTCAACTCATAAGCTCGCACAAAAAGAGAAAATTTCAATAGAAGATCTAGTTGAAGCCACGCGCCGACGAGGGGGGGGGTAAGTTACTATTGAGAAGCGATGACTGGATGCGTGGCTACGATAACGTTAACCCGAACTCCCAGAACATAGCTCCGGGATTTTTTCATTTTGAGAAAAATCTTTCGTAAATTTAAATAGTTGAAATTGACTCTAAGGGTAATTCCTGCTATT
>NZ_DBMALT010000028.1:0-36705 GCF_057870745.1 Parasutterella sp.
AGTGAATGCGGAACCGGTGATCTACCGCTGGAAATGGAAGCTTGAAGACATCGAGTCCGCATTTACTTAATTGATAACGTATTTATAGATTGAACTACTAGTCTGTAAAACCTGCCCATACACGTTGATACCGTTGTTTGTTACTGTTGTTATGAATTCCAAATATCCATCGTTGGGCGCAACGTATTCGTTGCGGCCACCGGTTACAGATACGCTAGTGCTAACGCTTTTATCTGGTAAGGCCAAGGATGCAACTAAAGCGGATTCCTGTTTGCTGTAAAACTTCGATAATAGGAGGCTCAATAAACTTTTCAGCATAATGCGCCTCCTGTGGAAAGGTTAACTCCAACCCGTTGTCGGACAGAACCAAACCTGCTCTGTGACTGTATCGGTCGTAAGATAGACTGACATCCCTTTTTTAACAGGGACAAAGGAGCCCAGGAAAGTGTCGCTATGAAGTACCCTACAATCTCGGACACGGCGATTTGAAGGCGGCGTACCCGTAGCAGTTCTTGCATCAAGGTCAAAAAGCATATTGCCTCCGGAACCGCCAGAATGGAAGATACAGAAGTATCCATCCGCTGGTGCAACATAGCCTCTTGTCGTACTACTAAGCTCAATTCTCGATTCAGGGAAGGCTTGGCCGCTGACCCACTGCTTTTTGCTTTGCAAAAACTTCTCGGCAAATAATTGGATAAGGGCTTTAAGCATAGGACAGCCCTCTGAACAAAGCGATTATACCCCCCCCCGATTGTCTTCACAAGGCGCACAACAACATTATCTCTGTTCGTCCCATAAACCGTCCAAGAATCGCCTTTTGCAACTGGAACAAAAACTCCTTGCGTCTGCCCTGTTGCTGTTCCTTCAGATTGGGCAAATACTGTAGCAGTGTCGTTCGTTACTCGAATATTTGAACTAGTATTACTCGCTCTAGCTGAGGCTCTTACAAACCCATCAAACGGGGCAACACCTTGCGCCATTTGTCCCCATGCTTGTACCGCCGTAGCAGTCGGAGTTATGTAGCTGGAGCTTGGCATAGCAGAATGCCCCGCCTCACTCGGAGTAGTTCGGCTATCGAGTAGCCGTTGAATTAAAGATTTCAAGGTCATTTAAAAACCTCCTCTCATAGATTGTCTAGCTGTGACTTTCTGCTGTAGCTCGTAAGCCAAAGCCGCGGGAAACTCAGGCCATGCCACGAACGGGAAACCCTGAGCCTCTGTTAAATCTCTCAAAGCCTGTCTATATGTTTCCAGCTCGGTGCGGTCTTCCTCTTCCAGCGCTGATCTCTTGGCTCCTGCGCTTCTTGCGACCGTAATATCAGGCAGTTTCACGTAATCGTCTGTGTCGCTGATTCTTGCGTTACGTTCCGATTTGATTTCAGCTGAATACTTTTCTAAACAAAAATCGTCTCTTTGTTCCGGAAGATTAGGTTTCGTATAGAAACAGCCATCTGAACTTTGATACAACGCCTGATTAATCTTCTCTGTGCGAATGGCAAAGTTTTGACCCGCCTTAAACTTCACGGTTACTTTTCCAATCAACGGGCTATCCAGAGCATCAACTTTTAAGTTATCGTTTTTCAGATCCGGAGTCGTGAATGTGTAAAGCTGCCGATTTCCCAAGAATCCTTTTGGTTTCTTGATTACCTCGATCGGAATTTCTTCAGCAACGTAACCAAAGCGAAGATATTTCTTTTCTACTTTTGCCGTAACCGGTTCCGGGCAAGATTCGGCATAAAAGCCTGCGGCATCAGACAAGGATGTGAAGCGTCCGCCTCCCAAATCGACTCCATATTTTTGAATCGGCTTTCCTAATGCCTCTTGTAAATATTTCTTTTTGACTTCTTCTAAAGACATTTTTTCTCCTTACGAGGCGTTCTGCTGAGCCTCAATTGCGTCAATCTCTGCCTGAGTTACCCCATTTTCCAAACAAAGTTCTTTAAAAATCCCAACCAGATAAGCTTCGACCGCAGCAAGAACGCCGATGTTCGTTCGCGCCTGGCTTTTAGCTGTGTCCGATAGCGTTTGCTCTGTGGTCAAAACTACAGAATTGATGATTTCTTCACGAGTCTGAGCTGCCGCTGCATTAGCAGCGCTCTGAGCTTGAGACGCGTAACTCTGAATTTGGGCCAACAGACTCTGAGCTTGCTGCACCACTGCAACGGACTGAGACGAACCTTCAGCCTGCAGCTGATCGATATAGTCGGACAGCGCGGATTCCATTTGCTGCAATGCACTGGCGATGTCATCCTGAACGTCTGACTCCTTGGCTTCAATCGCAGCAATCTGAGTGTTTCCGGCCTGCTGAATCTCCAAGATTTTTGCTGCAGTTTCCGTCACAACCCCGTTGGCCGACGCTTCAGCTCTATTTGCTGCGGCTTCGGCAGCCAGCTTGTATTGTTCGGAGGCTGTGGCCCGAGATCGGAAATCCTCGAAGATGTCAGCCAACTGGTGAAGGTTGTTTTCATCCGGCTCGAGTCCGGCACCCTCGATCACGGCCATAAATTCTTCCGTGATCATATGGTGCCAATAAGCACCTAACGTTGTAGGCAGTTTCCCGATTGAACGATCCCCGTCCTGAGGGTAGCCGTAGGAAGGATTTTGAGGCGGGGAGGGCGGTGTAGGAGATGCATCCGCGTAATAAAGCCTTTTCATAACTTCATACTCCAATGAAATATTTATATAAGGAGATGCCTAGAAAACAGGCAAATCCGACAGCGCCGGCCAGAACAAGGAGCGCACAACCCCAGGAAGCCATTACACCCTGCACATTTAACGGAGTTTCTTTTGAAAACAAAAACATAAAGAATTTCCAAAGATGTTTTGTTAAAATAACTTTCATGATTTCTGCCTGCTCATTCAGGTCGAAATAAAACCGCCTTGAGGTCGCGTCTCTTGGCGGTTTGTTTTTTTTTGGCATTAAAAAAGCCCCTTTCGGAGCTTGTTAAATATGGATGTATACGGGCGCACGGCTCGCCGGCGGCTGGATATGCCCGGTTCGTCCATAAACAGGGGAGCAGCGGTTCGCGTTAAATTCCACCTTAAAGTGTTGGTCGTGGGAACCGGATTTGGAGCCTTGGTTGTTGCGTGTGTACGTTCTCCAGAAGGCGCCTGACACCATGCTGGTATCGTTGTCATAGGCATTGAAGTCGCCGATTACGCCGGAAATTCCCGGGGCGCCTGAGTCAATATATTCTCCCGGGCGCACATTAGAACCCCAAAGTACTCTGTCTAATAGGTACGGAACATTAAACGTCGTGCTTCCGTTTCCGACTCCCCAAGTTGTGCCGATGGCAGCAAACAGAGCTGAATAAGCGGAGCGGCTCACAGCACGACCATCACAAAGAAGCCAGACGGGACTGTTAATAAAATTGCCCGTGTAAATGATGAATCCCGGCGGAAAGGTTTCAAACTTATCAACTTTCCCGGATACAGCATTGATCATACCGGTCAGCTTTTCTTCCAATGCGGCCAGTCTTGCCTCAATACTCTGATCAAGCTGGTTTAAGGTGTTCCTCTCCGGGTCTATTCCGCCTCCGACGATCGCGTTTCTAATTTCCTCGGTAACTGCGTTGTACCAAGGAGCTGTCGGAACCGTCGCCAATTGGCCGCCGCTGCTGGACCCGTCGGTCGGGTATCCTGAGGGCGCGTCCGCTGCAAAGCTGGGCTCCACTTGAACGACCCTAGCTCCGTAAACTCTGTCCATTTTCTAAACTCTCCTGATTCCAATATCCGAAATAAAGTTTCGTGTGAGCAGGCGCGTACCGTCTAATCAAACACTCGAGAACGGAGTCTCCCCACCAAGCCAGAGGTTCCTTTACTTCGCCAGTCACTAAGTGCCATTGAAGTGTGTTGTTTGATCCGCCTAAAACATTGACGCGCCATGTGTGAGGCCAGCTCTCTGCAGCTAAAACATCGTTGACATGACTCATCACGTTGTATTGGTAAAACTCATCGATTACGATGCTGTAGCCAAACATCGCTGCCAGATCGATAAAGAACTGCTTGTTTTGTGCTCCGACGGTTGTCATCTTCCAAAGCAAAAGCCTTCGCAGGGTCGGCATGTCAGTGGCACCCCAAAGTTTGAGACACTCATCCGGCAATCCCCATTCAGCCAACCAATCCAGAAATGTCTCGATGGCAAAGCGAGGATCGGCCTCCTTAATCAGAGCGTTTGCCCGGGAATCTATTCTGGCCAATTCTGTGCTCCAGACTTCAAACATCATGGCGTACAGACTGGTTGAATCGCCTCTCGGCCAAGCGGGGCCGGGAGGGAGGAGCTCTTTGAGCATCCCCACATATTCATGAGCGGTTACTGCCATGTGATTTCTCCTAGCGACAACAACTCGTTATTGCTGTCCGGAATCGGATCGGACGTCGGCAGAACAACCGTATGATCTTCTTCTCCTAATGCAGCACTGATTGCCGCCCGGATATGAGAAAGATAAATTCGCTGTCCCGGAGCACCCTCACGAGCAAATAGATCTCGAAGTTCCTGCTGAACTGCCGCTCTAACTTCGGCGTCATCCGGAAGAAGTCCGGATATTTTGATGTTGACCGGTTTAATCTCAGGCGCGTAAACATAAAGGTGAGCTGTCACAGGTCTTAACCCGTCAATGTGGGCAAAGACCTTATCCAACATTGCTTTGTCCGGAACAATGTTTTCATAACCGTCACAAACAAAACGGACCGTAACAGTCCCTTCACCTTTTTCCTGAGGAAAGCACCACGCTCTGGTGACGCCAGGAACCTCGAGCGCCCATTGAACGTAGTCCGAAGAGGTTCCTCCGCACGGAGTCTCGCGAACTCTGCTTAAGAGACGCGCCCGCAGGCTGTCATCACTTTCAGCTTCCGAGCCGCCCCCGAGCTTAAGAATTTCGACTTCACTGAAAACGCCAATAATCGGAGAAACCAGTGTCAGCACATCGCCGTCCTGCTGATTTCCAATAACACCGTCATTTAATGCTTCCACGGCGGCTTTTCCGTCTGAGGCAACCGCCCCGGTAGTTTGGTACTGGACACCGTCATCGGACTGAAGGATCGTGCCGACAGGGACGTTTACCAAATCAGCGGAAAAAGTAAACGTAACTGTCCCGGACGCTCTCGTTGCCTTCTTTCTCAGCAATCCGTAGATCGATGCCCACCGATCCAGATACTCACTTTCTGCAGTATCGAAAAACTGCTGTCTATTCAGATAACTGATGTATCCGTATAACGAATGGGCTGCGCCGGCTAAAACGCGATCAAATACTTTGGCGTTTGATCGTCTTAACTGAGGAACCGAAAGCCGGCTCTGCGTTTCGCCGTCCAATCGTTCAATAATTTCCTTCAGCGTCGGTCTTTCAAAACTCATAATTCGCTCCAAACATCCGCGAAACGAGCTGTTAAGCTCTTCCCGTCAGGACGAACAATTTCAATCTGAAGATTTAGGCGCTCAAAACTATCGAGCTCAGCGGCTGCTTTAATTTCCGCTGCAATGTTGTCATCAAGCATCCACTGCAGGGCCTCCAATGCGTACTCTTCTGCTAAGGCAATATCTTCAGAAGTACGACTGGAGCGCATCAGCAACCACAGCCGGGAGCCGAACTTATCTCCTTCATCGGAGTAAGAATCCGCCCACCAGCCCATCTTGGATTCACCGGGTCTTTCGTCATCTTCTTCTGCTCGCGCCCATGAAAAAAGGCTGTTCACCACAGCCCTTGCCAAGTCATCCCTTGCGAAATCGGTTAGGGTCGCCTCAGCACCATTTAGATAAAACTGCATCGATCTCTACCAATTAAAAATTTCGCTGTGATTACATCTTTTGGTCCGGAGAAGAACCACCATTGTGCGTGTGGCTGTTGTAAGTTGCTCGCATCCCGGACATTGAGAAAGAACCTCCTTTGTCTTTGACCTCGCCTCCGGCCACGATGTTTCCGCCTACTTCCAAATTGCCGGTGCATTTTGTGAGCGGCGCGTCCACTAGGACAGACGCCGTCGTTTTAACCGTCACCGGACTGGCCACTCCTTCAACTTTTATTCCATCTCTGGAGAGAAAGACTTTTCGACCTAAGTCATCAAAGACGACTACTTCTCCGTCTTTTAGGTTGACAGGTCGATATCGTCTGTCAGTGACCACCAACGCAATCGTATGGTCGCGATCCCCGCCCAAGGACACGGCCAAGGCTTCAGCGTCCTGCAGCGGTTCGGAAGTAAATCCATAGGGCTCAAAATGCTCCACGGGCTGCCGAACGTCGCCGTCCAGAAGCTCAATCTGGAGTGTTCGGAGCTTGCGCGCTCCGTTTTTAGTACCGACAACGGCTCTATTGATGAGCGCAGTAACCAAATTCATAGTTTTTAGACAAAAATAAACCCGCCATAGCGACGGGTGGTTTCTAAAGATTTTTTTATTTACTTGCGGCGCGGACGTCCGGCCAGAATGTCCTCAATAGCCTGAGCTGAAGAAATATTCTCGGTAAACATTCTGTGATCGACTTCCCTTTGAAGGGCTTCTTCAAATTCGGCCTGACGCTGTTTTTTCTGAACGGCCGGAGAAGCGGGCGGAGCTGTAATGACCGTCATCGGATCACGATAGCCGTCAATCCAAACACAGTTGGCAGCGTCTCCATTTGGGAGGCGGTCACACTTCAGTCCGGCCATTACCGGTGAAGATAGGAAGAAACTCAAAGCGATTATTAAGAAGCAGATTTTGTTCATGGAATTCTCCCGCTGTCTTTCTTTATTTCTTCGTCTTCAATTTTAATCTTCTTCGCATCCGGCTCTCTCATTAGTGTGTAACAAAACGGCTTTTTCAACTTAAGAGAACACGTCGTTCCGGAACGGCTCAAAGAATAAGAAACTTCCGAAGTTACCCATGATGTATTGGAGTTAATGTTCAGCAAATCGTCCGAAACTTTTACTAAGCAATTTACCTTCCAGAGATTTCCGCTGCTTTGCCTCCAGCCTTGAACAGTGTAAGAAAGGAACTCAGATTCTCCGCTGCTGACACTTTGTAAGACACCAACTCGTTTTTTCAGAATTTCTGAGGAAGCGTTTCCACTCTCCAACTGAACCAAACATCGGCGGCGTGTCGCGGTTGAATCCGTTGCCTCAGCCTTTAACTGGTTAGAAGAAACAGGAAGTTCGCTCAGTACGTTGGCCGCCTGCCCCAGCGTCACATACTCACTGTAAAGTTTCGAGTAATCTGCAGAATGCGAACCTTCAAGAACGTTTACTCCCAATTGAATTGCGTCTTCGCAAGAACCCCCAGAACCTGCTTCCGCAATTACCAAATCTCCGAATTCGTTATCAGTCAGCAGCAGGCCGTTTTTGCGCAAGTAGTTTTGAATGGCACTTCCGAGTTTCTCGGTTCTCGTAAATTCCAGATTCCTGCGATCGACTGCCCCCACTTGGTCCACCACCTTTATGTCATAAGTCCGACAAACCGACTGCAGGTTCTGAAGATTCGTTTGGTTTTTATATGAAACCGGATATTCCATCGGCATGCAGCAGTCCTGCAGATCAACCGTCTTGCTGGCACCTGAAATCCTGATAGAAGATCCGGAAGCGTTGTATGAAACTTCGCGCTTCGTTATGTACCCCGTGAGCACGCGATCTTCACCGATAAAAACCTGAACACTGTCTCCGGGTTTCACTCCCAGTGTCAAATCCTCTTTATCGCGGGTAGCCGAAACCGTGAAGGTTCTCGCCAGCGTCTGCAGCGCGCACGTAATGCTGACATCCAGCCAGTTTTCATACTTTCGGCCGTTAACGTAAAGCGTTACCGTATTATTTGATTTGGAATTAACTTGCATAGGTTAAATATGACTAATCCTCCGGAAATCTCAAAGGACATCGTCGAGAGCTACAAAAAGCTATCCGAAGCGAAACAAAAACGTCTGGAATTTATGGCTGCTTATCCGGAATACCTTCTGGATAAGAACCGGGAAGACCTGCTTAACGGCATTGACCTTATCCGGAAAGACTTTCAAAAAAGCACGGAACAATTGGCTAAAGAGCTCAGCAGGGCTTCTTCCAGAACAGCCTGGAAAATAGCCATCGTCAGTCTTTTCGGAGGCTTCCTCTTAGGAGTGTTTGCTCAAGACTTTAAGGTAGTGCTATTCCGAACAGTTGAAACACTGTCCAGTGCAATACTGCCCTCAAAAGAGGCTCCCAAAACATTATTGCCGGAGCACCTATCAACAGAAAAAGCACAAACGCCGAAATCTGAATGACGATCCAGTTACTCCAATTGATCTTCATCGTCGCCTCATTCATTCAAAAGTTTCAATTCAACCGCCGGAACAAAGCCGGAATGTCGGATCTTGTTTCTTCCGACGATTTCGGCTTCTCTGGATGCATCGCCGTAATAGTCATAAGCCAGCACCAAGGCCGGCTGTACTGAAGACGGCTTAAAGCTAACCAGACGCGCCTGATTTTCTGCTCTTTGCGTAATTGCCTCATAGACTGCAGATCGAGACTCACACAGCGCTTCATAAATCGGATCCGAAGAGACCTTCAGGGATTCTTCATCAATCGCCTCCAGAATCTCATTTCTCACAGCGATTAGGTCATCATAGGGAGCTGTCTGCACCGGTGTTGAAGCATCCAGCCTATCGTTGCTTGTCCCGATCTCGGACGCCGCAACAACCATGTTGGCCACAGACAGTCCCCTGATCATGGCTTGACCTGCAGCGTTGGCTTTTTCGATCCGTTCGGAAGTCGTCCTGGATGCAACTGCCTGAGGCTTCGCGCTGTTTAGCTCTGAGCTCTGAGTTAAGGAACGGAAGCGGTGAGAGACATCGGTCCACGCGTGGACGGTAGACGCAAATCCCTGCAGTCCGTAAGTGTCCAAAACCCGATTAAACAGAGCATCAGGGGCGCCTTCAGCTAACGTGATGACGTCGTGTGAGAGTGTCGCGAGTTCATCGGCCAGGTCAAAAGCGTCGCAAACCGATTGAACGGTTTCGCTGTTGAAAATCCCCTGCAGATCCAGACCCACGGCTTCTTTCACAAAATCCTGGGCTCCGGTCAGATCAAAGGTTTTCACAAACTCATCGAACTCAGCATTTACAAGCAGCTGAGCTGCAGAAAGGCACTTTGCTCCGACGTCCAAAAGAGCATTCGGATACTGCAGCTTTCCGCTCTCGACAAAAGTCAGAGAAACGGAAGCTACACGGTTCGATTCAAAAACCGGAGCGGAAAGATCCGTCGGCGTCACTTCCATCGATCCGAGCCAAGGGTGGATCAGGCGTCCGCTGCCGGGCTTTTCGCAGGCCGCAATCAACCGCTTCATCCGGGCGATGTAGTCGTAACCCACGACGAAGGCCGTAATTCTGATCGTGCGCTTAGAGCGCCCCATATCCTCCGTAAAAGGATCGTCCCTTTGAGGATACTCAAAGGTCTGAGTACGTCTTCCAATCGAGAGGTTAGAGGAGGTCACCTCAAAGGGAACTCCACGGAACGACGCCCGTCTCAATTGAGGTGCATTCATTGATCAGCCCCTATAAAAGAGTAATTTTGAGTGGTCGCACGCATCGAGCCGCCGTTGGAATCGACCTTGTCCACTGCTGCGGAAAAACCGTGAGGCAGTTTCAGCGTGACTTCCAAACGGTTATCGACCTCACTTGCCTGCGGATTCTGAGTTCTTTGGCTAAGCGCGGCAATATCAGAAGGATTAAGAGAAGGTGCGGCCGCCGACTCCGGCGCTTCTGTCCTCGACAGACCGACCATCTCTCTCAGGTTGCCTTTGATGTTGCTCCAAGAAAGCGCGTTTTTAACGCTCTCCCAGCGCTTAACCAGACCGTCCCAAAGTTCCTTGATTTGCTTAGTCGCGTCATCCCAGCCTCTGGTGAAATTGCCGGGAATATCGGAAAGAGCTTTAGAGAGATTCGGGAAAGAGGCACTAAATTTGGCCAAAATATCATCCCAATTCTTCCAAATAGCAATTCCTGCTCCGATCGCTGTGCCGGCCAGAAGTCCCCAAGGACCGAAAGCTGCAGTTACTGCCGCTCCGACACCGTAGAGTTCTTTTCCGACGCTCAGGAGATCACCGACTAAAGAAACGCCCAGAAGGGCGCCAAAGCCCTTGATGATGTTTTCCCAGCCGCCGACCGAATCAACAAATTCCATGACTCCGTCAATAAAGTCAAAGACGCCGTCAACCACTTTTTCAAAATCAACTTCGGCAATCGCCTTGGAGACTTTGTCAAAGAGGCCGTCCAGTCTTTGCGCGATCAGATCTTTATTGGCCACGACCCAATCCTGCATCCGACTCACAATGCCTTCAATCGTAGGCGCCAAAGCAGCTCCGACTTGAGCGCTGACACCGTCTACAACTTGAGAAAAGGTGCTCAGCGTATCTGTCAGATGAGCGGACTTTGCGACCATGTCTTGGTCCATCACTAAACCAAGCTTGGACGCCTGTTCGCCCATGTCATCCAGACTCTGAGCTCCGCCTTCGAGTACGGGAATCATCCGTTTAGACAATTCCTCACCGAAGGCAGCCGTCAAGATGCGCATCCGGACAGCCGGAGATTCATTATTTTTGACGGCCTGAGCCAAATTTCGCATGACGTCGGCTGCATCCCTGATCTGACCTTTAGAGTCTTTCAGAGAAATTCCGAGGCGCTTGAAGATGGCTGCCAGATTCTTGTTTTCGCCTCTGGCAGCTTTGCCCATGTTGTCCGTGAGCTTACTTAAGGCCTGATCCATTTGGTCAGCAGACATCCCTCCGAGGCCTGCTGCGTAACGCAACTTCTGCAGGGATTCGACACCGACACCCGCTCTTTTACTGGCTTTATCGATAGAGTCTCCTAAAGACGTGAACTTATCGACCGCAGCCTTCAGGCTGAAACCTCCGACACCGCCGAGCGCCGTAAGGGGAAGGGCGAGCTTGGTGGCAAGCGAGACGGATGCCTTAGCAAAAGAAGAAAAAGAGCGGCCGACTTTGCCGATATTGGAGTCAACCTTCTTTAATACCGGACTTATCCGGTCCGTCGCAGATAGGATCGCCTTGAGGCTGTATTCTTTTCCTGCCATGATTTTTCTTCCTCAATAATGCGAAGAGCCTCTTTCGCAAGTTCGATGACTCGTGTAAAAGGCTCCCGAGCAAGCTCCGTCGGACGCTCGCCCCAAAAACGCGCCGTGTTGTAGAACAGCTTTACGGCCGTTTTCTTGTCGCTGAGTCCGAGCGAGTAAAAAAACTTCCCACCTTCGAGACCAGCTCCATCGAGTCGGCGACGCCAAAACGGCCCACGGTTTCTTTCGGTAGACCCGAGAGCCGGATGACGTACTCGCGAAGGAGTTTGAGCTGCTCCTGCTGGCTCGAGCAATCTGCAGGAAGTCCAAGCTCACAGATCAAATCGAAGTCCGGACGTTTAAGTCGGACGATTGAGACTTTGTTTCCGGAAACATCGACGGGATCTTCTAATTCGTAGACTTCTTCTCTCATGACCATCTCCCGGATCGACCGACAAACTTAATGCCCACCGATCCGCCGTCGCTTTCAAAGTCCATCTCTCCTTCGACCCATGCGTCGGAGAGCGTGTAAGTCTTGCCGTTGGCCAGTTCGGCCACGATCGTGCCTTCCGTCATGGCGCCCAGATCCTCAATCGGGAAGTCCGGCGTAACCAGGTAGGTTCCGTCAATGAACGGGGCGATCGGTGTTTCCTTGAAGTGGACCGATCCGTTTGTCGACACAATGGTTTCTTTTGTGGACGTGGAGAGCGGGATTGTCATTCCGCCGGAAATATCCAGACTTTTGCCATCCACAGTGATATGGCAGACACCTGCAATGCGCATTCTTAAATTCCTTATTCGTTAAATTGGAGTCGGAACTGAGCCAGAACCGCGAAGATTCGGAGCTGGTTAACCAGGTCCGGCGGCAGCAATACATCCACTCGGTTCGGATCGTCTTTGTTTCGCTCGACGATCAGATATTTCGCAAAGAGCGCAGTGTTCTCAACGATGGCCTTGTCTTCCAGCTGCTTGTAGAGCGAAATAATTTCGCCTCTGATAATGGAAGGAGTTACAACTGCCTGGCCGGCTCCGAATCGTGTCCCGTCGCTTGCTAACTTATGGCGCGGGTACTTGCTTGTAATTCGAGTACGAAGCGCCCTCAGAATGTAGGCGAGCGTGTGAAGCGTCTCAGAGTCCAGATAGGAGTTATCCGCGTCTCCGAAGCGATTCTTCTGATACGTCGTAATGGCACGCTCAACGCGCATGTAACCGGCTTCCGTGTACTGCGTGGCAATACCGTTATTGAGCAGGATCTGGCGTTCTTCCATCACAAAGCGCTTGCCGTAGGGAGCCGAAGTAATTCCGATCAGCTCAAGCGTCTGAGTCGGACGCGCCGGATCAATGGAGATTTTGGCCGCGTTCTGTGCTCCGTAAGCAGCAAGCACCTCAACGGCCATGGACGGAACATCCGGCTCGACACCGATGATCGTGGCGTGCTGATCGTTACGCGCGCTACCAAAGATCTGCAGCTCGTTGATCGTGCCTCGTTTGCAGGTGTAGACATGACCGTACACCTGTTTGCTGTAGGACCATCGGCCGGAGGTATCGTTCATAACCTCTTTGAAATAGTCCAAAGAAGACACGTCGGAGTAGGGCAGAAGGATAAAGTCGTAAGCTTCGTCACCCATTGTCTTTACAAAGTCCAGAGCTTCAAAATCCGGATATCCGGTACCGCCCGCCATCGCGTCAATCTTGACGGCTAAGCCTTCAGGAGTTTCCTCCCCGGCTCCGTAACCCTGAACGTTGACGGCAAGCTTGATGTCATTGCCGTTAGCGCCTTTATTTTTGGCGCTGATCGTGACGTAGCCTTCTTCAACTTCCGCATCATCCTGACTCTTGGAAGCGGCAGCCGTCACAGGAAGATCAGGCTTGGCATTAATCGCAGCAGCTGCTGCCTCGGCAATTTCAGACGGCTCATTTTCCACTCCTACAGGGACTTGCACGCGGTCGGCACCGACATACAGGCTCAGAATTCCGCCGACAGACGGTGTTCCGGAAATCGTCACCGTGCCGGAAGCTGCGGTGCCCACCGTCGGATCTTCCAGCGGAATCGCCCAGACTTCACCGATCGTGTCGTTTTTGCGATAAACGGTGTTCATTCTGGCCAATTCAGAGCCGCGGCCGAAGAGATCTTTACCCTGACTGTCGCCGGTCACCAGTACCGGTCTCATCGGAGTTGCCTTGCCCTGAGTCATACGGCCGATCAAGAGCGTTTTAAGGCCCGTGACGGCGGTATTGGCCATCGAGTTGTCTACTTCGGCATAAAAAAGCGGCACTCTTACGCCGCTCGGAATGTTGTTAAAAGAAATTGTCACTTTTCTTGCTCCAAATTAATGTGCATCTTTGCTTCAATCTGTCCGTCAGGCCGTCCCTTGTCTCCGATCACATCGACATCGGTGTACATCCGGAGGAATCTTCCGAGACGATCGATGTCTCCTCCGTGACGGGTTTCGCTGTCACTGATTTCGTACTGGCAGGAGAAATCCAACTGGACGGTCAATGCCGCGCGATTAAGATCCAGGACGGTAAGAGATTCAAATTGGATCCAGTCTCTGCCTGCCTGAATATCGTCGGCTCCCAAAATGGCTTGAAACACTTCCTTTTTGAGATCCACCGACTTCTCCCAAGCTGTCAAACCCTGTTCATCCTCGGTATTGGCCACCATCAGGATGACGGCAAAGTTGAACCGTACCTGTTGCTTATAACGGTTGATCACTGCAGGGTCTTCCGGATCTTCAGAGACCGGAATCACAAATGCAGCCGGAAGCAGTTCAGCTGCTACCGATTCATCGAGCCGGGAAAACGTTCCGACGCCGAAGACTCGGCCCTCGAAGCCCGGACAATGCGTCCGCAGTTCCTGAATAATGGGTTTTAATTTCACTTCATTAAGCTCCTAACCGGGCCCGGTTTAAAGGCGTTTTCGAGGATCTGCCCCACGACCGATTGAAAGCGGGTACGGCCATAGGTTTCGGCAGCGGCCGAGACTGGATTGGCACGCGGCTTAGCCACTTTTGCCTCATAGGATTGTTTGCGGTGCGCACGTGTTCGCTTACTGCGTTTAGGTCCTGCGTGGCCAAAGACGACAAACGCGGGATAAAACCCGCGTCTTTTCAGTTCTGCAGAAACCTGCTTGCCTTTTCCGTAGGGCTTCACCGCCACCGAGAAACCGGAGCGGGAAACCTTGTAGGAAATTGCTTTCTGGAATATCCCTGTTTGCTTTCCCGGATAAGCTCCGGCAGCAGATACTCCTTTTTTGCTGACCAGCTTCTTTGCAATCTTGGAAACGTCTCGGCCGACCTGAGTAAAACCTTTCCTCATCGACTTTTTATCGAAGTCGGCAAAGTTCAAAGGTCTCGCAAACCTCGCTTCAATTCTTAACGGCTGCATTAAGCACCTCGCATTCCAGCAGCGTGAACCGACCGGCACTGTTGCAGTCCGTCACTCGCTTGACCCGATACCAGTAGCCCGCGCATTCAAGCTCGATCAGGCGAGGCAGATCCTGAGGCCTGCTTTTGCCTTTGACGCTTCTGATAAAGATCCGGTGCGTGACGGCTTCGTCTGTCTGGACGTTCTCCCAGAAGACCGACCCGCCGATCACTTCCACCTTGCACCAGCAACTCCAAAGAGGCGTCCGTTTAGTAGACTGACCCGCTTTGCCGTCTGACATGAGCCGGGCCGAGTAAATCGAACAGCGCCGATTCAGTTGTCCGGATAAAGGTTCGATCACTTGTAAGTCCTCCACGGATCAATCATCCGCTCAAAGAACGGAGTGCTCTTGAAAGTTTTTTCGCTGTCGGACTCGCGGTTTGCATAAGCAAAAGCAACAGAGGCGCCGACCCAAACACGCAGTGCAGCCGGCACGTCTTCCTTGTCCGAGCACACCGCATCGGAATCACCTTCGTCTCGGGCAATGATGTGTCTTTTCAGACGATGCTCAAGATTTTCCGTGGCCGATCGGCCCAGCTCTTCGAGAAACAAGTCTTCAGACGTGTCATCGATATGCAAATAGCGCCGGAGATAAGCGGCGTCGACAATCGACACCATACCTTTTGCTTCATACATAGGCTAAAAGGCGACGTTACCGCCGCCTTCCTAAGGTTGATTAGCCCGCTCCGCCTTGGCCGCCCTGAGTGCCTTTATCAGACTCGGTGCCTTCGGTTTTGGGTTTTGTTACCGTCAAATCGCCGCCGACAATGCCGCTCGGACGTTCGATCGCGAAGGCCAAACGACGGTCGGCCTTGATGGTGACAAGGCCCTTTCGGAAGTTATTGCCGTCTTCATAACCGAATTCCACGACGGTTTCTTTACGGTCGTAGATCATGCAGGCCATGTTGGTGTCTAAGGTCAGGAACTTGCCTTTGGGCATTGCGGAACTTTCCACAACGTATGTATCCCAGATCGGACGATTAGACGGGGCCATCGGATCACTGAAGAGGTAGCGGCCGTTGGAGTCCTTCAGACAGCGAAGTTTGAAGTAATCGACCGGGTTCATGATCGTGACGTTCGGAGTCAAACCCACAGACTTCACGGCCAGCGCTGCGAAACCAATCAGATCGACCTGATTTGTGATTTCCGGGTTGGTATCCGGATCAAAGCCGTGCGGAGTGTAGTTGCCTGTCACCAGAAGGCCGCTTAAGTTGGCGTTTGTTCCGTCACCGTTCAGAAGCTGGCTTTCCACGCGCTGCTTAACGCCGTACTGGACGCGGAAGTTAATGTAATCGGCCAGTGCCTGAGAATCCTCCATGAGGTCCTTGGTCACAATGAAGCAGTTGCCGATGTCTTTGACGTTGGCTGTCTGAGTATCGAACTCGATTTCAGACTGCGGAACGGAGTCCACACCGTTGACCACTTCTGCAGCATTGTTGACGTACTTCTTCTCACGAGAGTAGACAATCGCTTTATTGCTTGTCGGAGAATGATGGATCGTATCTTCGAGCGTAAGCGGTGCTGTTCCGATGCCGATGATGCCCTGAACACGCTGATCCGGATAAACTTTGGAGTCAACCGTGGAGCCGGTGCCGACCGGGTTCGGATCGGTCAAAGTAACAGAGAAGCCTTTGCCTTTGCCGGCAGCAAACTCCAGGAAACCTGCATCGGCCACCACACGGGCACCGAGTGTGAGGGGCGCGGAAACGTTGTCAGAGCCGCCCGGCTGCTGCTGTTTGAGACGGCGGATTTCTTCAGCTAGACCGAGCTGCTTTTTGCTGAGTTCGGCAAGTTCGGCCTTCACCTTGGCGGTTTCTTCAACCGTGGACAACTGGCCTAATCTGGCCTCAATGTTGGTCATTGCGGACAGGAGTTTTTCAATTTCTTCGTTCATTTAAATTTTCCTACTGAGTGCTTTATCGATTCGCTCGGTTACTCCGAGCACCTTGTTTAATGCTTCAGCCAAAGCAGCGTCCCGCTGCTCTTCGCTCAGCACCTTCTTCACACGAGAGACAAGCGCCAAGGCCTGTTTCCGGCTGAAGCCGCAAGAATCCCTCAGGCAGGCTTCAAAATCTCTTAACGTCTTAATTTTCTCGATGGTTTCATCCAGAGAATCCTTCGAGAGTGTTTCTGCAATCCTCGCCTGACCGTCAGCCGGGAAGCTGCAGATGGATATTTCGAGGAGCCTAGCAATGCTCAAAACCTTGATATTGCCGTTGTCATCCTCAACGTATTCGCCCACGCGAATACCGACAGACAAACCGTCCAAAGTTCCGGCTTTGAGCGCTTCATAAATATCAGAGGCCGCTCCGACCCCGAGTGTGAGTTCTCCCTCAACATAAAGACCTTTATCGTCTTCTTTGAGAGAAGTCCAACGGCCCACCGGAACGGCGGAATAGTCGTGGTTGAAGAACATTTTCGGCGTCGAAGTCGAGTTCTTCAGTACCGCGCTGTAGGCTCCTTTGGCAATGTAAAAGCCGTAACAATTCAAGTTGTCGTAAACCGAGGCGTATCCTTTGATGACGCCGGTTTTCTTGTCTTCGGATAGCTTTACTTCCACGCCTTCCAATCTGACGGATAACGTCTGATCCTTTTTCAGCTCTTTAGACACTGTCTGACTCCTTAGTTTTTTGGTCGACCGTTGCTTTGGCCAATGCTGAAATAGGCCTCAGCGCCGACTGCGCAAAATTGACATCGCCGCCTTCTACCGGTGGCAAGTTTTCGTATTGACGTGCTTCGTTAACGGTTTCAACGCCGTACTGGATTGCTTTGCCGTGGATTTCCATACGCTCTTTCATCGTTGCCCGGAGCAAGTTATCCATGGAAATTTCCACGGTGTAGAGTGCAAATTCTTCCGGCGTCATGACTCGGGCTCTCACCGCCTGTTCAATTCGCCGGCATAACGGCAGCAATGTGAACTTTTGGAAGCCCAAGATGATCTGTTCGATACCGCTGCCCCATGTTGTGGCCGCGTTCGACCCGACCAGAACGGACGGGACGCCGAACCAGCGACAGATTTCCTCCACAGAGAACCGTCTTGTCTCCAGGAGCTGAGTTTCTGCCGGCGTCAGTGTCAGAGGCATGTAGTTCAGACCGCCTTCCAGCACGTACAAACCGGAGCGGCTGCCGTTGGCCATTTCATAGAAGGTTGATTGAAGGCGCTCTCTCTGTTCTGTATCGAGTGTGCCTTCTGAACTCAGGATGCCGCTCGGTTTATTGGCGTTGCCAAACAGCGTTGAAGCGGTCTCTTGCGCATCGGCCGCTTCGCCAATCGTGGCTGCCATCAAATCCAGCTTCGAAGCCCCGGCAAAACGTCCGCCGACACCTTTTAGGTGAAACATGAACTCTTTAGCGATCTTCTCCGTCTCACCGTCATGGCTGTATTCGTATCTCAGGGTCGTACCGTCGTAAATCGTTTTGACCTGCTGAGCGTTAAGCGGCATCATCGAGAGCACTTGTCCGGACGGATCGTTTCTCTCTCGTTTGAGCCTGGCGTACCCGTTGCCTCGAAGCACCATGTTGAAGATGACCTGAGACCAAAACTCCACCGGCGTCATGAACTCGTTCGGGCCGTCGTGCAGCAGCTTCCAAAGTTCGGTTTCCCGGGCTAAATCTCTGTTTCCGCTGTCATTGCGGTAAACGAAGATAGGCATGGAGGCCACTGTTTCAGCCAGAAGCGTCGTGCAGGCCATCACGGAGGAAATCTGCAGGGCCGTTTCTTCCGAAGTCTGTCGTTTCCTCGGCACCAGCTCCAGCATCGGTTCCGTTCGCTGCACGCCTTTACTGTCTTTAAACGGATTCCCGAACGAAGAAAAAAATGAACTCAAAAACATAATTTACCAATTGAAAATGAGCGGAGAATCAAGCATCGGTGTCAGATCCACCGGCTTTTCAATCTTTCCGCCGCCGATCAGGAATGAGTAGAAGGCCATGATTAAGGCCACCACCAAGTCGATCTTGTTTTCATTCCTCAGCTTGTTCGGATAAATGTTGTCTTTCGCATCGCGATGACAGACGACGTTTGAAACGCACCAGTTAAAAATCGGATCATCCGGATGATGCAATCTTCCGGACATCACCAAAGCCTCGATGGTTTTCATCGGCTCGGAGAAGTTCTGAACACTGTTTCTGACCTCGACCATCGGACAGCCTTGCTCGGTCAATTCACTCGCGAGCTGAGTCGCCTGCCACGGGTCATAAGCGATTTCCTTCACAACAAAGTCTGAGCAGCTTCTCCGGACATATTCTTTGACTTCTTCAAAGTCGACTACCGCACCTTCCGTCACTTTCAGACGCGCTTCGTACTCCCAGCCGGAGTAAGAAGCGTTTTTCGCTGTGTTGACGGTTTCACGGGGAAGCCAAACCTGCGGAAAAACAAAGAAATGCTGGACGCCGTTGATCGTTTTGCAAAAAAGCCTGACTGCTGCCGTCAAGTCAATCTTTGAGGCCAAGTCGAGCCCCAGCCAAGATTCCTGCCCGTAGAAGTCGGATTCCTCCAAGGCCGGATCGCCGCACTCATTCCACTTGCTCAGATCCATCCAGGCCGCGTCCGCGTTACACCAGACATCGAGGTGCTTGGTCTTAAAGTTGTTAACCGCACTTGCAACCGTCTGCGCTTTATCGCGGAGAGATTTAATCGTCTCCGGATGGACCGAGACGCCCCAGTTCGGATTGGCTTTGATCAGCGCACTGTCGCTTGTCCAGTCATCCTCTTTATCGATCGTGTAAATAATTCCAAACTGGTCATCGCCGCCCGAACTTTTTCCCGACAAAACTTCGATCACGTAGTTTCTAAGTTCGTAGCAGATTCCGGATAAGTTGAATCCGGCCGTCGTAATGGCAAACAGCAGCGGCTGCAGACGCTTGCCGATAGAGGTTTCAACCACGTCGTAGACTTCGCGGGTTTTATGCGCGTGAAGTTCGTCAATACAAGCAAAGTGCGTATTGAGACCATCCAAGGTGCTGCCTTGCGCGGACTTCGCAACGAATTTTGAATTACTGGCGAGCTGAACGATTGAATAATCCAATGCCTTAATTCCGAGTTCTCGACTCACATCCGTGCAGCGGCGAACCATATCGCGAGCAGTGTCAAAAACTTCTCTGGCCTGCTCTCGGGTCGTCGCAAAAGAGTAGCAATCCGCGCCTCCTTCTCCGTCCATGGTCATCATGTAGAGACCGATTGCGGCCGAAAGCGTCGATTTCGCGTTACCGCGAGGAACTTCAATGTAAGAGCGCTTAAAGCGGCGCTTTCTCGTATCTTTGTGAACCCAGCCGAAGATTGAAGTGACAACAAAACACTGCCAGGGCTCCAGTTGGATCAACTGGCCGGCCTTAGGTCCTTTCACATGCCTTAAATGCTCGATAAAGAAGCAGGCCCGAGTCGCCAAAAACGGGTCAAACACATAAGGAAAAGACCCTGATTTTGATTTTTCAAGGTCTTTTTTCTGTCTTTCACAAGCCTGGCGAACATAAACACAAGCGAGAACTTCGCCGCTTAGGACCTGCTGCACGTACTTTTGAGCCCATGCAACGTAATTTTTCAATTCATTCCACCGTAATCAAGGCCAAATTCAAGGCATTTTTGCATCGCCTCTTTTGAAAAAAGTTCAGAATCTTCTTGATTTTTCGGAGTATCCGCGCCGTTTAAAGCGATGACTCGAGACCGAGAGGAGGGCGTTAGCCCGAGTTCGGCGGCCACGCTTTTGAAAGGCTGGACACTCTTAACGATTAAGTTGGCCAGGAACCTGTCTTTTTCTTCCAAGGCCGCCATCCTGGCATTGATGACCTTGGCTCTGTCTAAGCTGCCGAACTTCAGGGCCTCCTCATACTGAGGCCGAAGTTCCGAGAGCTCTGCGCGGAGCGCCTTTTTTTCTTTTCGGCTTTTCGTGATCTCTGCCCAGAGTTCGCAGTATTGCTCGAACATTCCGCGGTCGCATTGCTTGATCCAGCCAGCGCCTTCGTGCTCGAGCACAAAAGTCCAATGGACTTTTGCTTCGTCCGACAGCGTCTCCGGCGGAGCCGCTTTTTCAAAAATTTTTTGGCGGACCTTAGGTTCTTGGTAATTTGTACGGCACGGCTGAAGCGTCCCTTGGAGTTCTTTAATTTCTGTCGGTAAAGGTTTTCGACCTTTCATCCTATTTACTCCAGACGCGCAAAACCTCGAAAATCTCCAATTTTGCACGCGTAAAAATTCGACTGAGGGCGCGGTCTCGGACGATCGCGTCACTTCACTTTTTCACCACCCCTCCCTATGTTTCCGAAGCCTCCATCTTCTGCGGCTGTCTTGAGGTCGTGATGTCTTTTGCACAAAGGCTGCCAATTATTTCGATCCCAAAATAACTCTTTATCCCCCTTATGCGGGATGATATGGTCCACGACCGCGGCCAATCGAGGAAAGCCTTCTGCTTCACATTGAACACAGAAGGGATGGCGAGCTAAGAAGCCTTCGCGGGCTTTTCTCCAGGCAGAGGAATATCCTCTTGAGGCTGCCGATCCTCTTTCTCTGTCAATCTGGCGGCGGCGATCGGCTCTTTGATCCTGAGCGATCTGCTTATGCTTCTCGCAGTAAGAGCCGGAGCCGCGGAAAAGCGCACCGCAGCCGGGAAAGGCACAATGCTTTAACGGAAATACAGGCATAACTTCTCAATGAAAAAAACTCCGGAGCAGCCACCCAACCGCTCCGGAGAACCCTCATACCACTTCTCAAGGAGAGGCCGATAACGCACGGCCCGGGCGTTCGTCCTAAGGTAGGAGACGAATCCATGAAAAAAGCGGACGCTTTTTTCGCTATCCGCCTTCGTTTGCAACTAGAACAATGCAAGTAAACCCTAGAATCTTCAATCCAGCTGTCCTTACAAGCTGTCCTTACAACTTGACACGTTCTTGTTAACATAGTATTGTGAACCTATCAGGTTCAAAATTAAACCTGTAGGTTAAGGAGAGTTATCATGCTAAGCCCCTTTGGGAAAGTTATTAGGAGTGCAAGAATTCAAACAAGTACAACACTCACACAACTTGCAAATTATTTGAATGTATCTGTGTCTTTTTTAAGCGCCGTCGAAAACGGTAGAAAGCCTGTCCCTTCAACCTGGCGCGGAAAGGCCGAAAAGTTTTTCTCTCAGTATGGCCTCCACACAGATTTTTCGAAAGAAATAGCACTTTCTTCAAAACAGATCAATCTAGACGGTTTGCCAACTCAAACCGCTAATGTCCTTTCTCGTGTATCAGCAGTGAACTTTCACAAACTCTCGGACGACAGCGTCAAAGAATTTTTAGAGTTTCTTAACAAACTAGAAGAGGAGCAAAACAAATGAGTTTCAATCATTGTGCTCGCCAGTCTTTCATCCCAGGAACCGAGGCAGACCCGATGAGCACGAAACAGATACATGACATCATGCTAAACATCCGTAATGGATTCGCAGCACCCGATGAAGCAATAGACATAGAGAAGGCCATCGACTATTGCACCTGGTTAAAAGACGCTTCCTGCGAAATCTTAACCCGCGCTGAGTTCGACGCTATACCTAACAGCAACCCATCTGAAGCCCTCTGGGACGGGGTTACAAAAACCATCTACATCCCCGAAGATCTCGAAAAGGTAGTAGGGGTTCGCCGAAAACGTTACACCATCGCCCATGAGTTATCGCACATGATTCTAGGCCATAAGCCTCCCGCACTCCTTTACGGACGTGGGACACCCTCACGAAGGGAAGACATCCCGCTCTATCGTGATCCCGAGTGGCAGGCTGACAAGGGCGCCAGCTTCTTATTGATGACTGCAGCTGGCGTCGAAACAAAATGCCTGTTTACCGCAAGAGAAGTTAGCGAAATGTTCAATGTTTCCGAAGAGAGCGCCGGCTATTTTCTAAATGACCTGCGCCGGATAAGCCGAAGAGCCTAAGAGAGGGCAATCTCATAGGCTCTTCTAAAAGTTTTGTTCCAAACGGGCTCTGGAACACAAACGCAGGGACAACGGGATTATAAAACCGTCTGCGTCATAAATCGAGCCCCCTTTATAGGAGTCCTCATTATGGACCTACAAATTTTCTTTACTGAAAAATTTCCTGAGTTAAAGGGAAAAGACAAAGAGACTCAAATTGCCATTTTGGAAGAGGAGGCCAGCAGATGCGGGAAATTCCTCCGGGAATGGCAAGAATTCAAAAAGGATATCGAGTTAAAAGGAGGCTCTCCGGCCCCTAAAAACGATCCTTTTGATCTAGTCGCTTAACCTCCGAACCCGCATGGTCCTACTGTGCGGGTTCTCTTTATTCAAAACCCAAAATGCCCAAGCCCTTAGCCGATTTCTTCAAAGATCTTTCTGTACGCCAACAAGCTGAAGTTTTAAATATTATCGAATCATTGCCCGATGACGTTCAGGCCGTTATCTTCCCCAGAGTCGATCGCTTCAATGTCATGAGCACCGTGGCAACGCCTTTGTCTACCTACTGGGTCGACATGGATGCTTTTGACGTTCTTCGCAACATTAAGACGCTGAACATTGACATTAGCCGATTCTTTTCTTACTACTCACTGCCGGAAATTATTGTTCTTCTCAAAGGGCATAGACCGGAAGAGTATCTCGGTTTACTGGCTTCAAATAGAAGTCTTCCGGACAAAATCAAAGAAAAACTTCGAGAACAATTAACCTGGGAAAATCTTTTAAAGCTCTTACTTCTTCTTGGTTAGCTCTACTAACGTTGCAATTAAAACCAGAAATGGAATAAGGCACCATTTAAGAGCGCTCCCCGAATAAATGTCCGGAAGGAGCATCTCTTTCCAGAAGTAAGTCAGACCTGCAACAACGACACAAATCTCGGCTGTCTTAGCAACTGTAAGGATAATTAAACCCGTTACGACTAAGGCAGCATCCTTAATCCTTTCTCTGGACGAAGCCTGAAATTCTTTCTTCATTTGTTTTCTCAGAAGATAGTCTCAAGGAGATACAAATGACATTAAAAATCCCATCGGCAAGGCCTTAAAAATCGTCTGTATCAACCGATTAGAAGGGCGGATAGGGGAGGGTGCGTAAGAAGATCGGCGTTCGCTGTCGTGGCGTCTGAGCCACTCACTGCCAAATTTTATGGAAATATAGCCGATTTTCGACAAAAAGGTGACTCTAGGATTTACCCTTAGCATGATTCTTCCTTGTTTCTGAGCTTATCGAGTTCGATGGCAATTGCCTGATCTGCCCGGCAAAGACGGCGGATCAGGCTGCGCTTTGTAATCCCTAATTCATCGGCCGCATGAATGATGCCTCTCATCCCTGCGTGGCCGTAGAGCGCGAAAACGGCCGCCCTGAGTGTCGGATTCAACTCCTTGATGATTCTGTCCAGACGAAACATCGCGAAGTCGCAGGAAGCGGCGTTAATCAAATCGCTGCTCTTTCTGGACGAATCCACTCGGTCGTTATTCATGTCCAACTGAGGAGGAAGTTTGTTCCGGGAAAGATTCCGCCACTTCCACCAGCAAAAAAGCAGCCGTTTTACGTAAGGGATTCGAGTCATGGGAGCTGTACCAATATCGTCAAAGAAGTTGTTCAATGACTGTTCATTAGTTTGTTCAATGGTTTTATTCATAATTATTTGTTTTTAAAGTGTTTGTTCACTTGTTCATACTGTTCATACTTCCATACCCCATAAATTTCTTTTTTCCGTTTTTTATATTTCCATCCACGCGCGCACATGTAGGTAGACGTGTATTAGGTGAACAATATGAACACACTGCTCCCATCGTTTTGATTCCAAATAAAAAATTAGTGTTCATACCGTCCATTTTGTGCCTCTGAACAGGGTGAACAGTATGAACAACGGGGAAAACAAAAGGCCCTGCGGCCTAAAACAGCAGCAGGACCTTGCAAAAAGGTACGAAAAAGGTTTACTGGAGAGACTTGAAATCACGATAGAACCTTTCTTTGGCGGTTTCCACGTCAATCTGAAACGCCCGAGCACGCTGAGAGAATTCAGCATTGACTTTCGGATCTTCCGTGGCTTTCGGCCAATACACCTGCCTATGATATATCTTCAGCGGCCTTAGCGTCTCAGTCGAAGACGAATCTTCGCTGTAGAGCTGCACCCTCAGTCGTCCGCCGTTTAGCCGGCTCTTACACCTGCCGCCAAAAACCTCTTTGCTGCAGGGTCTTTCTCCGGATGACTTGCACCAAATGGTGTAGGCATCATAGAGATGGCCGAGCACGGCCGGCCCCACCGGCAAATTGATATTTCCGGACGTCCAATCCTCAATGAAGCGAATGGCCGAGTCACTCCCCAGACGCTTTAAGTCGAGTCTTGCCTGAGTCTCCAGAGGCCTTTTGCTCTCGTTGAACCAACTCGTATCAAAGTTGAGCAGATAGGCATAGAAGGACTCAATCCCGCCGTTGTCAATTTCATCAGCGAGAGCCTCGAAGTATTCCGGAGGCGAGGCTGTCTCAAACTTAATAGCCTGATAACGGCGGTCGGCACTGTCAAACATCAGCGGCTGAAGTTCGTTAGAGAGGAACACAAAATTCGTTTTGTTTGCTTCAAATCGCGCAGGAAGCCCTTTTTCGTTTATCGTATGCGTGGGGTTGGTGACGAGATTCTTAAGCGCACCTTTCAAATTTCGCTTCTCCTGATTCGTTACCACCTCCTCACAGACCACAAACAGCTTCTTAGAGACCCATCCGTTGAAATCGCTCTGCACCATGTTCTGGTTAACCGAACAGGCGTACTGACCGTAAATCTTAGAAATCGCATTAAAGAACATGCTCTTTCCGGTGCCTTCTCTTTCGCCGTAGACGACTAAGGCCGTCTGCATTTTGGCGCCCGGGTGCTGAAGAGGGTAGGCCAGCCATGCGGCCACCCACTGGAAGAGATCATCGTTTTCTCCGCAGATCTTGAAAAGATGATCAATCAGTCTTTGACACTTATGGGTGTAATTGGGCTTCATCGGCCATCCGGCAAACATCGTGATGCTGCCGAGCGGGATCTTTTTCGGATCCGGCTCAAAAATCAGCTGCTCGGGCTGGATGATTCGGCGGTTGTCGAACTCATTCTGCAGCCAGAGGTTCACGGTCTTGGCTCCGAACCACTGTCGGATGGTTGAGATCTTCGTCACTCTCAAGTACTCGGTATCCCAACACGTGTCCGTGCTGTCAATGGCGATGTAACGTTTACCGAGGGAACTGATAACCCCTAAATTCTTCTCATTCACTTTTTTGTCTCCGGACCCCTTACTTAAGGGCTCCGCCTGCCTCCAGGCTAACTGCTGAGAGACTGCGTCGCGTCCTTCCTGGACGGCCAAGTCATTAAAGTCGGTGCCTCTCAAAGAAACATCGGCAAAGCGGGGAATGACCACGGCAGCACCTACCTTGGAAGCCGCGATTTTGGCCTTGACTACGCCGGTATTGCAAAGCGAGCGGTGCATGGGGCGAGGCCTTCCGTCCGACCATTCTTCATACTCCAGATAAGTCTCCTTATCCTTCGTTGTCCACCAGGCCATGACCTTTCCTCCGGGAACAATCTGCTCCCGAGCAGAAGCTTTAGATGCCGCGATATTGAGTTCAATGCCGAAGCGGTCGTTGATTTCACGCTTCAGGGCTGTGTGATAGTGGCAGTCATTATCTGCAGCAATGACGATCTTGGAGTTCGGGTATTCGGCCCTAAGGCTTTCGGCCACCGGAAGGAGATTCCCGGCAGAGAAGGCCACAACGACCATCGGTGCGCCGGATGCCTGCATGATGCTGCAAGCCGTGGCCCATCCTTCCGTCAAAATAATCGCCTCCGGCGGCTGGGCGGGTTCCCCGAGTTTTAAGCAGGAGCCTTTTAAGTCGCTTCCGGACAAAAATCGCTTCTGGATCTCGGTGCTGCCGTCCTGAGTTTCTGCAGGAAAAATCGTCTGCAGGCCGACCACACGGCCGTCCTTCCACATCGGGAGCAAGATCTGATTGCGCAGCTGATAGGCACCGTAGGGCAGAATCTGTTTTTTGACCACATACGGATGGCTCATGGAAACGGAAGAGCTTGCCGCCTGCAGCATTTTGACGGCCTTCTGACCTGCCGACCGACGGCGCTCCTGGAGCGCTTCATCGACAATCTTTTGGTCGGTTTCCGTGCGTGACTTAATTTCGCGCCATTCTTCCTGCGTCCAGCCGCTTCGGGTGTGCGTGATCTTGTAGGATTGGCTCCCGATTCCGAAGGTGCCAAAGTAATAGCTGCGGCCCGAGCCCAGCGGCTTTTCCCAAATCCCGTAAAAAACCTCTTTGCCGCGTTTGAAGTGAGAATTTGCAGGCTTAAACCGTTTCCAGTTTGAGCCGTTGACAACCAAATCGACACCCGGCGGAACATCGATTCCGACAGAGCTCATTTGCTCTTCAACTTCTCTTAGTGATTTCGCCATGATGATTCCTCTTTCCTCCAATGTAGGGGCAGTCTCAGGTGCGAGGGAGGAAGACTCTACAGTTGCAACTGTCCCGAGACTGCAAAATCGTTTATTTCGTTAAAGCTGCTTTGTTGACATCCAGTAAAGGCAGCGGAAGGGAATCTCCGCCTAGAAATGTCGGAAGTTTGCCGTCCCATCGGCTAATCGCTTCCAGCGTTAAAACCTGCGGGTTATCGCGCAGTGCTTTTGCCCTGATCGCAATGGATTCAGCTTCAGCTTTCGCCTTTGTCAGCTGTGCATCGGCTTCGCCCTGAGCTGCCACACGGGCTTTTTCGGCTTCGGCTTTGGATTGAGCAACTTCATTTTCACGAAGCATGGCTCTTTGAGTTGCTTCGATCTTTGCGTTAATAGATTCTCTGACCTGAGGCGGATACTCGATATCGGACGCCCAAGAGACTCGGATAATGTGAATGCCGACGTCTTCCAGCTGATGTCTGAGTTCTTCGGTCACGTGTTCTAAAAGTTTGGTTTTACCGTTTGCGGTCAGCTCATTTACATCCATTAGGGACGCATATTTGATCAGTGCATCGGATACGTTTTGTCTGAGGTTCACCTCTGTAATCTCTTCGACACCTTTTCGGTATGTCTGGAAGACTTTGGTGGCCATGGACGGTCTTACCTGATACTCAACGCCGATCTTTGCATTGACGGCCATAGCGTCGGAGGTTTGAAACGTAAACGGAACGGAATAGGTGTGGAGCTGGTTAAAGGTCGGGAACAAATAACACTGTTCATTCCACGTCAGAAGGTAGCGTCCGACGCCAAGCTCTTCGTTTTGGACACCTTTTTCTGACCCGTAAAGATTAACCTTGACGCCGACATAACCTGCAGGAACGGTCTCAAGATTTGCAACGGCATAGACTCCGCCCACAACTAGAGCAGTAGCAACCGCACCGGCAATAAAAATTGATTTTCCGGACATTATTTTTTCTCCTTAGTAAAGATTTGTCGCGATCAGATAAACGGCTGCGGCGACTGCGGTCGTGACCACAAGGCCAATGAACCAAGCCGGCAGAGCTGAAGAGACAGCCAACGGGATAATCGTTGTGAACAAGAAAGCGCCCAGGACTGCAAATATGAGCCAGCGGAGGATTTTTTTATTTTTTCTCATTTTGATTTCTAGCTAAGAATTCATGTCAATTCAGCCAACAGGCCGAAAAAGACAACATAAAGGAGCAAGACCGCAACACCCAGCAAAGCAAGCCGGAACTTCAGATCTTTAATTTCTTTGTCCCAATCCATTTAAAAGCCTGAAACGAGAAAATAAAATGCACAAAAAGCCGTCATGGCCAGAAGCAGGACAGCAACCCAATCGACCTTCATCCAGTCGGACTTTTTGAGCCGATCGGCGTCCATCCGTCTTAGCTCCTTTTCAAATCTGTCGGTCGCCCGGAATCTTTCTTCTTCAGTCATTTTTCTTTTCCTCTTCTGGCGACCGTAGCGGTCACGTTTCATTTTCTATTCCCCTTGGTGCCGTAGTCCACGGCATTGATACGGCATTTTTCGGAAAACTCCGGCAGACTTCGGCTACTTTGCCGTCTCCTGCCGTAACGACGCCGTATCAACGCCGTAGCTTTCGTAATCCCGAATCCTTAAATTGAGGGCATCCCTTTTTCGGAGGTCCCTCATGACTTTCTTCTTAGCCCACGCGTCCATAACGTCCCTAATGATCGAGTTTTGGGATCGATCCGGATCATCAGCCACGACTTGGCGGATTACCGAAATCGCCAAATCAGTTAGCAGAGCCCTGACTTCGTTCGTGCCTTTGTCTCTCATGTTCAATCAGTTCCTTTGCCTGAGCAGGGCTCAGTTTTCCAACCCGAACAGCTGCGCCTATTACTTGGTCGCTTCTTCTTCGATCAAGTTCATCGGGCCAGTTATGGATCGCTCCTCTCGTGTATTGAACAGCTCTGCTCAACTTCGACGCCGATCCAAACAATTCAATAGCAGTCTTTTTTTTCATAACTTAAATTGTATATGTACATAGACATCGTCTGTCAAGTCTTTTGTTTATCCCCAAAGACATAATCGTTAATAAACTACTTAACATGAATACAGTTGCAGAAAGACTCGCTTACGCACTAGCCATTCGCGGGATGACCCAATCTGAACTGGCTCGAAGAGCTGGCGTAACTAGGGGGACCATTTCCAATGTGATGAAAGGCGTAGCAAAAAATTTCACAGCTGAGGTCTCTCTCAAAGTTGCAAGAGCACTGGACGTTGATCCTTATTGGCTAGTGCTTGGGGAGGGAACCGCCACGACAGACACAATTCAAGGCGGAATACCTGAAGAGGCCAGCGAAGTTGTGAGGAAATTGTCTGAAGAAGGGCAGCAAATAGCTCTAAATATTCTTCGACAACTGAAGTAAGTTACTACTTATGTATACGTCCGTAGACAAAAATTAAATAGTCTATTACCATAGACGCATCTCTCAATGAGGTGCGTTATGTTATTTTCAAACAAACCAATTCAATTCGTCTTTTTCTCAGACGAAGCAGCAAACGCTTTTAGCGATTCATCCAGACGTCTTTTGACATGGGCCGGCGAGGGTTACTCAGACGGTTGCCGCGTCTTTGCCCGGGAATGTATTTCCCGCATCGAAGCTCCCGGACACAAGATCCCGCTGGACGATGTTGAAACCTTGTTGGCACTTCTCGGCCACTGCTGCCTGACAACAAATACTGCAGAACCTGCTCGCACACTCTGGAGCGACTGCGTGCGAATCCTGTCTCAGCGGATCAGCGAATTGTCTCAATTCACGGCGAAAGCATCATGAAGCGGAAAAAGAAGGAAATGATCCTCAAGGCTTGGGAAAGCCTTGAGATCAAAGAGGAAGCTGAAGCTACTTATGGAAAACCGGTTCCTTTAAACAGGAAGGTGGCTCTCAGCATCTGGAAGCTCTTTCAAAAAAACGTAAACCATCACAATGCCGATGATACATATATTGAAAGCTCGCTTTGGAGGCTTTTCCAGCTCCAGCTTCGTCATTTAATCAGAGTAGATTCACTTGCCGGCGGCGGTCAATCCGAGATCGGCCAGAGCATCTTTGGAAATTCCCTCCGTAAGAACTGCCAAAAGGGAAAGAAGGTAAAGGCCGTCCGCGCGGGCCGGAATCACAAATTGGTCCATGACTTTACCGTCAACAACCTCTTTGATGGTGACATTTTCTTTCCGCAGGAAAGGCTTAAAAATTTCTCCCTCGTTGGACTCGACGATCCGCTCAGGAAAGGACGTCGCAAAAGGAAGCTTTAACGCTCCACCCTGTAAGGCAGCGGAAATAAGTTTGATTGCATCGTCTTTAGTAAAACTTATCAGATTACTGCTTGTTGAAACTTCAGCCATTTTCACTCCTTGTTCGTTAATGGGATTTAGACACTTCAATTATCGAACAGGGATGGCAGCCGGGAAAGACCGGCACCCACACAAGTTTTTGGAATCACTATGAAAACGCTCAAACCTGAATTCGTCAACGCACTGGACAAGTTCATCGCTGCCCGCTCATACGACAAATTGGACAATTGGTTTCTCAGACGCCGCATTGTCGTAGAACTCGAATGGCAGGCAAATTCGTATAACTGTGACGCCGGCCAGCTTGTGTTTTTCCAGAACCCTTCCATACCAGCGGAATTTGCAGGTGGGTACCGCCATGAAGTTGAAATCCGCGGGAAACTGTACTCCATCATCGCCAAACTGGACGATTTCACTGAAACGAAGGGTGAGACTGGAGCCACGAATGAACAATTAGGAGAGAGTTAATGAAGCGACTTAAACGCTCGACCATATTTGCGATTCGCGAATTTATCACCCTGCATGTTCCGTCGGCTAAGAAACAAGAAGTTGAAACATTGCTTCAGCTCGCCGTCGGGGATTTAGAACGTTATGCAAATGGATTTGCTGGTCACACTTGTATCCGGACATTTTGCAAATCCGAAAAAAACGAAGATTTTGACCGTTACATCACTTATCCGCTCTTTACGGCCAATGAAGTTTATTGGCTTTCGTTCAATCCGATCCACGACTTCGAGGACATCGATGCCTAAATCTAAGAATACCCGGAAGAAGGCCTACCGCCCCAGACAGGTAAAGATCGGACCTTATTGGCCGGCGGAAGCTCAGGCCGATGTCGAAGCCAAACTGACTCAGGTCGCGTTGTATGTTGAATCCAGTCTCCCGGCCGGAACCTTGACGGATCAGCAGATGGACTGGATCGAAGACACGCTCAATTGGTTTCTCGGTCTGCTCTACAAACGTTATGAGCACCTGAACCAGCAGGAGATCAACGAAGTAGGCCCGATCGCAATGGCAGCACGGAAAGCCGTCAACGACATCAGCGACCGACAGCTCAAAGGACAAACCAAAGGCTTCGTGGCCACAGGCGACGAAATCAAGATCATCAGCCAGGCCTTTGCCATCATCATCCCGACATTAAAAGAGGCCGTGGCACTGGCGCCTCACAAAACACTTAATGAATTTACTTGGGCTTACGAACGAGCCAAAGAAAAACTTAAAAGGAGCAGCAATGCAAAAAGAGAATCTGATTAAACAACTCGTAGAAGAAAGAACACGTCAGGCTTTCAGCGAGAAAGGGTTTCAACCCTTGGATCTTACGAACGTAACTGTGAGCAAACTCGATATCCATATTAAGGACTCCTGCGCACACGTTACCTTCCCGGCGTTGATCTGTGAATCTCCGGACAACTCAGAGCTGAAATTCATGATTCCTCTTTCTCCGGAAAAAGCCCACGCCGTAGCTTCCGCCTTAATCGCCAGCGCGGAACAAGTCAAAAAGGAGAATGAATAATGGCCTCCGTTAATAAAGTCATTTTGATCGGCAACCTCGGTCAAGCCCCGGACGTCCGAATGACTCACTCGAACATGAAAGTCGCGGAAATCTCAATCGCGACAACCAGACGATTCACCAGGAACGATGAGCGGGTAGAGCAGACTCAATGGCACACCGTAACGCTCTGGGGAAAGTTGGCCGAGATCGTTGAGAAGTACACAACAAAGGGCAGCTCGATTTACATCGAAGGGCGCCTAGAAACAGAAAAATGGCAGGATCAGAACGGCCAAACCCGATACACAACAAAAGTCATTGCCGAATCGATTCAGCTGCTGGACAGAATGCAGCGTTAGGAGAAAAACAATGGAATACGAAAAACTGACAAACCCTGAACACTACAAAAGCCACGCTGTCACCGTCGAGCCCATTTTCTGGTGCGAATCGCTCGGATTCTATGGCGGCAACGCCATGAAGTACATCTTTCGCGCTGGCACAAAACCTAAGCAGCCGGAGCAGGTCGATCTGCTCAAAGCAGCTTGGTATCTGAATGCCTTGTTTACCGTTTACCCGGCACTGAAGGATCTCGAATCAGGCTACATGCAGCTGATTGAAATCAAGATGTCAGCCCTGAAACGGTGCGAAACTCCGATGCTGCAGAAAGCAGCAAAGGAGCCCTCAGCCCTGCAGTTCTTCAAAAGACTTTTCAACAGCTGCGTTGACAGACTCTGCTCCCTTGGACTCTCACAAGGCGAAATCTGGGAAAACATCAAATACAACGAGGATGCGTACAGACGTCTTTTCGGAGGCAGCCGATGGCCGGGTTTTGATTCCGGACTTGCGTGATCAAAACCGAGTTTCTCCGGACAAAAGTGAATGAATTAAAAATGTGAAAATGACAACAAAGGGATCAAAAATGAACGACAGTGAAATGGACGCCCTGGCCGACAAAATAGCAGAACGATTGCTTAAGCGGCCGAATATCCCGCCGGTCTTGGTTCGCAAACGGGATATTTCCTACATGCTGGGGAACTCAGGCCGATCCTCCTCCACGGATCAGGTTATTAATGATCCGACCTTTCCGCCGCCTGTCTGCGTTACTGAAAACGGATATAAAAGGTGGCGTTATGAGGATGTCAAACGATGGATCGACAAACACTATGAAAAGCAGGCAAAAGTCACTTTTCTTGCTCTTCGAGAACGGCAGCGTCTAATCTCATAGCGATTTCTTCTGCCGTTGCCCGATAGTATTTCTGCAGCATTTTTAAATCACGATGCCCCGTTTGTCTGGCCAATGCCAGAACGTCCAAACGGGGCGCTCCTGTACGTGGATCAGGGGAGGCCGCCCAAGTAGCGAATGTGGCTCGGCCATCATGGAAATTTAATCCCTCACGAATTTCACGGCCCTGAGAGTCTCTTAACGGCCCTAAACCGGCTCTATCTCGCGCCTTTCGCCAGAGCGCGTCACGATTTTTATCTGTTAAACCTTCAAAAATTTTTGGTGATGTGGTCTTTTTTGCTTTGATTGCTAGGTCTATCAAACGAGCTGCATCCAGGCTTAAGGCGACATCACGACGGGTAGAAGTTTTGGTCGCTTCCGCCGGCAAATGAATGACACGGCCATCGATCCAGGAGTGCTCAAGTTTAAGAATTTCCCCGGCACGCATCCCGGTCTTGCATGAAAGTACAAAAGCCAAAATGACCGACTGGAGAAGGTTGTCCGGAACAGAAACGCCGTCCCATCCGGTTGCGGCTTTTAAGCGTTCAATCTCTTCTTCTGTTGCCACTCGTTCTCTGTGATCGGGTTTTGCAGGCAGCCTGATTCCCACAGCCGGAGACTTCGGAATAAATCCCTTCCGGACAGCGTAATTCAAAACGCCTATCACATGACAATATTCACGACGAACGGTTGCCGGGGAAACCGTCCCGCCATTTTTTGAAGGTTCAGATCCTCGTTGATCTACCCAGGATTGAATGTCTACAGCCGTCAGCTCAGAGAGAAGAACGGAAGCAAACGGATACTTCAGAAGTCTGTTTATCCGGATAGATTCTTCCCGGGCACCTTTCTTTTTAATTGTCATAGTGTCTCGATATTCTTTTAGACAATCTGCAAAAGTCAGCCGACTGGCGAACTTTTCCGGGGAGAGTTCAATGCGTGCAGCAAAGGTCTTAGCCTCGGAGCGAGTTTTAAAGGTTTTAGAGCATTTTTTCCCATCAACGTAGTACTGGACACGATAGCTCCCCGTCGGCAACTTACCAATGCTGGCCATAACTTTTCCTTATTAAATAATGTATATATCCGCGCATCTAGGTAGACACATACGGACGCATATGGACGTATATGGACACAAAACGCACTGAATTATTTGATATTTACTTATCTTTTTGATAACATATTTGCACCAAGGCCTTCCTCTAACCCGATCGACTCAGTTGATTGTGGTGTTCGAGGAAGGTTATTTTTTATGCATTCAATTTGCTCCTCCCAATCTTCTGGAAATCCCATGCACTCAAGCGTTACATCGAGTTCTGGCGCGGACGGAAACTTTTTCAGGGCTGATTTGAATCTCTCTTCCCAAGTTGATTCAGATTCAATAAATTTTAAGAAATGAATGATTCCACAAACTCGGAAGAATAGGGTCTGTTTTTCATTTTCATCGAAAGCTGCGCTCCAACTTATGGGAGCGGAGGCATCTTTTTTAACTGGTTTGTTTGGGTAGAAAGAAAATACTCTGTTCCAAAGCCGGGAATGATGCGCACAAATATTTCTCAGTTCCTTTAAGCACTTTAACCAAGTTAAAAAGGATTTGGAACCAAAAAAGCCATAGTTCTGACTGATAGATTCGACTTCTTTGTAATTCAACATACCTAAAAGCCAAGTCAACTGACCAAATTCCCATGTTTGACAGACGACCCATACAGGAATGTTGTCCCCGTATTTTTTAGTATTGTGCCTAATACAATCCTCTTTCGATTGCTCTATTTTTTCTTGCTGCTTTTTTAACCAGATAGGGTATTGAGTTGTCCTAAACTCTGTTTTGAAATTATCTGGATTCTTATAGAAGAGCGGATCTGTTTGGCCGAGATGATAGGAAATTGAAGTTCTGAACGAAATTTCAATTCTTTCCAACGCATCTAAGATCAAGAGCCGGAGCATCTTATCAAACTCATAGAGTTCGATAACATAATCAAAAGATGTGCCGGCTTTAAAAGAATTAAGTCTGACGCCTGTCTCTGGGTCTACCTCTCTTAAAACGTAGGAATAGCCGCTTAGTCGGTAATACCCAAATTCTTTAAGCATTGATGCAGCTCTCGCCGTACTGGTGATGTGCATTCCTCTGGAGCGCATTAACTCCAATTGCTGTTCGATGCTTAACCAAGGTTTGGGCGGACAGTTTTGTGTCATTTTTGAAAGCGAAAAATAGTAGGTTTCTAGGCCTTTATTTTATCCTTTCCATGCTCTACGTCATGCTCTATTTATGCTCTATTCATGTGTAAATATGTGCAGATATGTGCAGTTGGAAAAACAAAAAAGCCCGCATGTGCGGGCTTGTGTAGATATGTGTATGTGTCTTGGTGCGAGTGGACGGACTCGAACCGTCACGTCAAAGACACTAGAACCTAAATCTAGCGCGTCTACCAATTTCGCCACACTCGCAGGAAGACGAATTGTACCTGAGTTCTCAAAGTAGCGAAAGCAAAGAACTAGGAAGCAACTTATCTTGAATTTTCAACCTCCCTAAAAGAGAGGTTTTTCGCTAAGAATTTTTAAAGGCTGGGAGGAAAGTACATAAAAATAACCTTCCTCGGGCATCGCAAACGATTGAATCGTTCGGATTAGAGGAAGGGCGAATTGAGATCATCGTACCAAACTCGTAGGACCTCATCAAGACCAATTTTTAGCAGTAGAGATTGAGCGAGGGAGAAAAGGTCGATTTGGATGCAAAAATCCTACCGATATTTTTAGATTTCTCAAGGTTTCTACTTAGAATCGATTGCATCTTAGGTATCAACATAGAGAGGAAAAATGAGAAAAGTTGGTGTTATCGGTTTGGGCCACGTCGGCTCCACCGTTGCCTATACCCTTGTGACAAAAGGAATCGCTGACGAATTGGTGCTAATTGATACAAATGAAGCAAAATGTACTGCTGAGTTTTACGATCTTCTGGATTCTTTAGGCCGCTTGGATACCTACACAAAGCTTTCAATGAATGACTACAAGGCTCTGCAAGATGCCGATGTCGTCATTACTGCTTTCGGAGATATCAAAGCGCTGGCTGACGGCGGAAATCGTTTTCTGGAATACTCTTTTAACTGCCAGCAGGCTAAGCAAGTCGGAACTGCTTTGAAAGAAGCCGGTTTCCACGGCGTGCTGATCAATATTTCGAATCCTTGCGACGTTATTACAGGTTTGCTTCAGCACTACACAGGTTTGAGCCGCCAGCAGGTTTTCGGAACCGGAACCTTCTTGGACACCGCTCGTATGCAGCGAGCTGTCAGCATGTCTTTGGACCAAAACCCGCACAACATTGCCGGTTATGTTTTGGGTGAACACGGAGAATCTCAGTTTGCCGCTTGGTCGACAATTACCGTTCAGGGTGAGCCGATCACTGAAATCGCCAAAGACCAGCATCTTGAATTGTCCGAATTAGATAAGGCAGCAAGAGGAGGCGGCTGGCTTGTCTTTAACGGCAAGAAATACACTTGCTACGCGATTGCCACTTGCGCAGCCAAACTTTTGCAAGCAGTTTTCTCGGATGCCAAGCTTGCCTGTCCTGCCTCGGTTTATTTGGAAGACTATGGCTGTTATGTCGGATATCCGGCAGTCATCGGTAAGAATGGCGTGGAATACGTCCATCATCTGGAACTGACAGACGAAGAAAAAAAACTTCTTGATAAATCTGCTCTAATGATCGCGCAGAAGACAAAAGAAGGTCTTCTCTAAAACATGGAAAGGGCCTCCGAACGGAGGCCCGAATTCTGCAATCTAGTAGTTCAATCTATAAATACGTTATCAATTAAGTAAATGCGGACTCGATGTCTTCAAGCTTCCATTTCCAGCGGTAGATCACCGGTTCCGCATTCAC
>NZ_DBMALT010000029.1:0-35591 GCF_057870745.1 Parasutterella sp.
AGAACTAATTTTTAAGACTGGTCTGCACCGATATTCGGAACATATCAAAGTTGTTCCGCGAAACGGAAATTCTTGTTCCTTGAGATGCGCCGGGTACAGGCAGTTGAAGGAAGGCGAAAAAGATCCCAAGATTCTTTCGGCAAGAGAAAAGCTAATGAGTCTTAGGCCAGTTTGGCAGGATTGATTGTCTTGAGCGAAGGATTGTGTCCCGCACCAGGACCTGAGCTATGATCCCATCAGGGGACCGATTGACTGGTCGGCGCAACGAGCCGGTCTATTTTGATTTGGCTAGTTCAAGTATTTCAATTAAAGCTTCTCCGTTTTTGGCGATAGAAGGCTTTGGAGCTCATCTTGTTTTTCCTTCGCTATAGTTGCCACCGACAAAAGCCAGTCAGCTGCCATGGCTAATGCTTCTTCATATTTTTTACCTTGAGTGACAGGCTCCTCTCCGTAAAAATAACGAAGAGAAAGAAGTCGCCGTCTTTTGAAATCTCCGTTGGGTAGGAAAGCATGTTTTACTCCTCGGTGTGGTTTTCAACATAAGTTGTTTCGGACAGCAAGTTGCATTAGAGAATCCTTCGAAAACTCCGCTAGGGCTTTGGATGGCCAATTTGAATGAGACCGTCGTCTTATTCAGGCATTCTCTCATCTGATCGCAACGTTTGGTGCCATTAAGAGGATTAAGGTTCTAGATTCTTTTCAGGGAAGTTAATCGTATTTTTGGTTCTCCAAAGACTATGTGCGTTTTGAATGTCGAGAAGAAGCTGAGCGTCAATATTCAAGTCAAGACTTCTTCAATCCTGCGTGCCATTTCTTCCGAAATGTTGAGTTCTCCATTCAGAAGTTTTGCAACGGTTGAATCTTGGAGTTTTAAGGCGCAAGGAAGTTCAGTTGCAGAGATTCCTTTAGTTTCAATTACATCTTTGATTAGCATTCCGGCATGAGGCGGATTGAACATTGACATTGTCGAAATTTCCTATAACTAACTGTTTGATATTCAGCCTCTAAACGCACCATGATTTGTTTGTGCTCAAGCAGTAACCCACTCAAGTCATACTTTGGAAGTCTTCTGAGCTTCCTTTTCGGCTTAATGACAAGTTTTCTGTCCTCGAAGCTGTATTTGAGGGAATCGCCGGATTTTGCACTCAATTGCTCAAGGAGCGTCTTAGGCAAAATCAGGACTACAGTATCGCCGATTTGCCGTAATTTCAAAGTTGACATCTTTTCTTCCGCGTCTGAGACAAAGGAAAGTTAGGCGCGGTCCGAGCCGCTTAAACATTATGAACTTATCTTGAGGAAATTGAGATTCCCAACAAACGTGATAGCTTCTGGCGTCGAAGGAGCTTGAAAAATTCCTGAGCCACGGAAAAACAAGAGGCTCGACGAGTAGATGGTAGGAGCAAAACGTTGCGGCAAGCTCTTCAAAAATTGTTGCGTGAAATGAGCTTGCTCCGATTGGTGTGATTTCTATTCCCTTCTTATTTACATCCGCTATCTTACAAGCCAAGACAAAGCGCTCTTCTAGAGGGTTTTACAATTAAGATGAATGACGCACTGATTTTTGAAAGTTTGTTTTTAATATTCCTCTTTGCGAATATCGCATTAGGTTTTTACCTTTACTTGAGAGAGGCTAAATCCATAAGAGAGCACCGGAATAAAGTTCCGCATGTGTTTTCCGGTCTTGTTTCTCTTGACGCCCACAAAGCGGCTTCTGATGCTCGCCTGCACGCAGATAAGGTTAACGAGATTCGGCATCTCTCAAATTTAGTTTTAGTGCTTCTGCTGACCTTCGGCGGCGGCATTACTTGGTTTTCTAGCTTGCTGACTAATCAACTTGGGAACGGTCTTTTCACACAGATCCTTTTTGCCTTGTGTGTTGGGTTAGCGTTCCTGGTAATTAACGGTTTATTTTTTGCCATTGCCAAGAATTCCGAAAAGAACAGTTCATATTTGATTCTTAGAAACTTCGGTTCGACCCGCAGTAAAGTTAGCAATATTGTCTTCTTTGTTTTAATAGTATCAGCTGTCCTCACCTGCTGGTCTGTAGGAGCTTCTTATTGGTGGATTCTTACATGGGTCGCTTCTGCCGTTCTTGTGATCGGCGCTTCGGTGGTCAGCCGATCCATCGCTTACTCTGCTCATCCCTTGAGTGACGGAGAATTAAAGAGCAGGCTGGACCAGTTCTTAGGTAAGGTTGGTTTTGAATCAAAGGGTGTCTTTGTCGCGAATTCTGATCGTCTCGGCTCAGGAAGCGGTGTATTTATCTCTGGCTTAGGAACCAATAAGAAAGTTGTCTTGACTGAAAGCCTTATTGAACGGCTTAATCCTTCAGAGATTGAAGCGATGATTGCCAATGAAATCGGTCAATACAAATACCAAATCGGCTTCAGAGCTTACCTTCCGTACCTAATTCTCTCTTTTATCTTCTTTGGCTTGCTGAGTTACTTTTCCACCAAACCTTGGTTCTTCCAAGGACTTGGGGTTTCCTCAGGTTTTGATGAGAAACATGGTGTTGTATTGGTTCTTTTCGCGCTCACAGCTTATGTCTTCCTCTTCCCGCTGATTCCTTTAAGAAACGCTCTATTGTGGAAAGCCGAAGAAAACGCAGAACGTTCTTCTGTGAAGCTTGTGGACTGGAATGCAATGATCAGCGGAACTGCCAAGTTTGCCTCTGATAAAGCAGGATCTGTAACGCTCGATCCGTTGTATCTCGTCTTTAACAGCACGCGGACAGACTCCATGCACCGAATCATGGATATTCAGCATTTGGCGCCGAGACACACTCGTCAAAGAGATTCTTGGCTGCCGAATGCGTAGTTGAGAAATTCAGATAGAAGGAGAGGCTGCTTGTTTGACGACATTGCAGCCTCATTTAATTTCACAGTTTTGAGTTCTCAGGTGTTTACTTCAACGTTGAAATCCTCGGTTCAGGAGGTTGGTTTATGGGTGACTTCTTCTTTAAATAAACTTTCAGGGCATCGGCAACGAGAGGCCCCGAATTCGAAATTTTGATGCCGTCGGCCAGAGCTTTGTGGTCGTCTCCGCCGGAAGCAAGAAATGCACCAACTGCCGCGACATAAACCTTATTGTCATCCAGCGGGTTCCATTTACCATCCCTGTCCTGCACTTCAACTGATCTTACTCTATGGCCAACCGGAGCAGTCGGACAATAGCTATACCTCAATCCCGACGCTTGAATCATTCTCGGTCCGATCCCGTCAACGTCTGAGACTCCGTGTTCAACGGCTTCGAAAAGCTGTTTGCCTGTGTATTTTCTGAGCAGAACCTTATCTTTGAACGGGAGCAGGTTGTCGATGTCGCCTTGAGTGATTTTTCCGACAGGAAGGGCGGCGCGGAAGTTTCCTCCGTTAATCAATGCAACAACTGCACCTTTAGGTCGTGCGTAATCCAGCATTGCGTCTGTGGTGACCATCGCGGACAGACAATCTCCTTCGCGGCAAGGATCCAGGCCGTCTCTCATTTTGACAAGATTGGTTCCGACGACTGTTGAATTTCTCTTGATGACGGGTTCTGCAGCCTGATTGATGATCTTTGTGATTTCGGGTGAGTCGCCGGCTTTTCCTAAACGTACAGGTTCACCGTTCCAACTTGTCGGTATGCCTTCCTTGTTAAAGTTCATTTCCAGATGACCTAAGAATTTTGCTTCGCCGGAAGTTGTCACGATGAGAACCGGCTTGCCGCTCGGAGATCTCTCAACGATTGGATAGGGGCCCAAAGGAGAGCCTGGTCCAATGTAATCATGCGTGTGGCCGCCGACAATTAGATCCACACCGCTGACGTTTTTTGCTAACTCCTCATCGAAAGGTAAGCCGAGATGGGACAAGACAATGATGATATTTACTTTCTGAGTCTGAAGCGCCTTCACGGATTCTTTGACTGCCTTGAAGGGGTTCACAAACTTTGTGTCTTTGCAAGCCTTCGACTGGTTCACGACATCCGGATTGGCTAAACCGATAATTCCTATCTTTGCATCCGGTCTATCAATGACGGTGAAAGGCGCGATATTGTTTTTACTCAAAGGGCAACCCGGCGCCGGTTTGAGGTTAACTGCCAAGAAAGGAAAATCCGCGTTTTTGGCGTAGTCGGACAGCGCTTTGCAGCCTTCGTCGAATTCATGATTACCGAACGTTGCGAAGTCGTACTGCATCTTGTTTGTGATTTTGCCGACCAACGGCGAATGGTAATTCACATACAACAGTGAGCCTTGGAACTGGTCGCCGGCGTCCAAGAAGATGGCGTTCGGGTTTCTTTCCTTCACTTCTTTTACGTATTCCGCAACTCGGCCGTAACCGCCTTCGCAGTAGCTTTCCGTGATGCAGGCGCTTCCGTTTTTACTGCCTGCAAAGTGCGAGTGCATGTCGTTAGTATGCAGGATTTCAACGGTTATTTCCTTTTTGTCGTGTATTGACTGGCAGCTGGAAATGAGAATTAAAGAGGCTGCGGCAAAGGAAGCAAAAATATAGCGAGTATGGAAGGGAAGACGAGGCGACAACATGGAAAGAGAATAACGAAAATCTAATGACGTTCTGACAATTATGAGTCTGAAGGCAAGAACGGAGTGTGCCAAAAAGCGGTATCTGAAGTTTAGCAAACTCAATTTTTAAGAGATTTTCCTAGGATTAGCCTTCTGACGTGTTCTTTTTATCATCCATCAGGATGATGACAAAAACTTTTCAAAAATGGAATTTGTAAGGATAAATTTCCTAAACTATTTTTTGTCAATAACCTCATCACGTTAGTTATAGGAATTATCAATGTTCAGAAGAAATCTTTTAGCGTTCCTTTGCGCTTTAAGCATGCTGCCCGTCTCGGCTTCTTTTGCGAAGTCTCCGACTATTGAAGACGGCGTCCTCCTTGTCGGTACGGATTCGAGCTTTGCTCCGTTCGAGTTTTTGGCCGAAGACGGTAAGAATTTCACGGGTTTCGATATGGATCTGATCCGTGCGATCGGTAAAGAACTCGGATACAAGGTCGTGGTTCAGAACATGGGTTTTGACGCGACTGTTCCGGCACTGCGCACCGGTATTGTGGATGCCGTAATCGCCGGCATGACGATTAACGAAAAGCGTAAAAAGTTCGTTGACTTCTCCGATCCGTACTACACCTCCGGTCTGATCATCATGGTTCCGTCGTCTGATACAACGACCAAATCCATTAAAGATCTGGAAGGCAAAAAGATCGGTGCTCAGGTCGGTACAACTGGCATGTTCAGAGCGGAAAAAGTTCCCGGCGCAAAAGTGGTCACTTTTGCTAATGCTGCCGAGACTTTCTTGGAATTCCAAAACGGCGGCGTTGACGCTGTGATTCAGGACTTCCCAGTTGTGGCGTACTACGTTGCTCAAGGCGGCAATAAGGGCCGTTTGGTCGGTCCGAAGATGGAAGCCGAAGAATACGGTATTGCCGTGACTAAAGGCAATAAAGAGCTGGTTGCTCAAATCAACAAGGCTCTTGCTTCTCTTAAGAAGAGCGGTGAGTTCCAAAGAATTTACAAGAAGTGGTTCGGCGAAGAAAATTAAGTTCGAAGCTACTTCTTAATCAATAGAAATTGGCCCGGGTCTGGAGAAGATCCGAGCCATTTTTTTTGTGAAGTCAAGGAAGTAGTCGAGACTTAGATCAAGTTTAATCTTCAATAATCTCGTGCTCGACGCTCTTCCCGGCATTTAATTCGGCGGCTACGCGTTGCAAGTGCTTCAGATTGCTTTCGGAATAGAAAGGATCCGCTGAGACTTCAAAAGGAATCCGCTTTTCGCGAGTGACAGTTTTAGCGAAGATAGTAAAAGCAGCAGTCATTGACAGCCCCATGTCATTGCAAAGCATATACAAGAAAAATATTAAACGACGGAATAAAGATTCGGTGTATTTGGCTCATCCGCAACGGACAAGTTATTCGGGCATGAACTCTGAGTCTTGAGCTCGGAAAAAATTAGAGCCTCCGTCAGGAGGCTCGAGAATTGTTAGTTCAGTTCGAAGACTTTCTTCAGTTCTTCGGTCGTGAGGTTCTCATCAAAAGGAACGTACTCACCTTTGCTGTTCTTGAAGACACCGTAGGGGACGGCACGGCAGCCGGAGCGTCTGTGCAGTTTTGTGTTTGTCCAGACTTTGTTTCTCAGATCTTCAGGAAGCTTGGAGACGTCGTAACGGATTCCGCGGAAGTCCGGATCTTTGAAGTGTTCATGCTGTTCTTCAAAAGTCTTAGCCGGATCCTTAGACATCAGGATTGTCGTTCCCTGCGGTTCGGAATGGATGTTCATGAATGAAATCGGGTAGAAAATCACATCAACATCATTGAGCAAGGGCTTAATACGGGTAAACAAACGTATGCAGTCCGGGCACTGTGTATCGAAAGCGACAACGGCGACAGGAGCGTTGGGTTTGTGCGGGAAGCTGAAGCCGGTACCGTCTCTAAGGAAAGAGTCATACATTTTCTTTCCGTCCCAAATGGAGGGTACATTTGCGGGTGCGGCCTGAGCAGTTCTTGTTAAGCCGACGGCGGAAGCGCCTAAGGAAGCGATGAGGATCTTTCTGCGGGAAACAATTGATTGCATGAAATTGAGGTCCTTATTTGAAAAAAAGCGGATACTACTGCCACTCTAATACGGTTTGATTTTGAGAAACTTAAGATTAGACAAAAGTACTAGTCCGAATAACCGAAGGTGAAATTAGATTCGTTGAATTAGAATTGAGCGTCACCATCTGATTGAATTATTGGGAAAAACATGACAAAGAGTTCGAGACAGGCTGCAATTGCAGGATATCTGAAACGTGATGACGGCGTTGATTGGAAAGGATTGACGGATTACGCCAATTCTATGTATGACGTCAGAGACGAGCTTGAGATTGCAGACGTAGAAGATAATTTTGATACCGAGACAGCTCAAAAGGCAATCAAGAGCAAAACTCCGTACCTGACGCTGCGCCCGCTTCAAATTATTCCTGCCGAATTCAGAAAGGATCTTCAGAAGCTTCAAGACGCTTTTATTGAAAAGGGCGTCATCAATGTTGATGAACAGGTTGCCAAGCTGAAAGCTCTCGATTGGAACAAGCTCACCGATGCAACGATCAAACTTGCCGGTGAAGACCCGACAGCCTTCTACGAAGTCGCCACGAAAGAAGTTTTAGGCGAAGAAGCCGATGAAGACATGATGGCTGTTATCGCCGGTCTTCTGCTGAACGTTCTTCGCAGATATTTCCGTAATCTCGGCGAAGACATGACGCACGAGCTCTCCAAAGTCGACGAAGCCAAATCCGGCGATGCTCCTTTGGGCTGCCCGACCTGCGGTGCTCCGGCAGCGATTTCTTCCGTCACCGAAGGTACGGAGGGTACTTCCAACAACCGTTATCTTTTCTGCTCCTGCTGCGGAACTCAGTGGCCGTTTGAGCGCATTCGCTGCGCACTGTGCGGCAATACCAACAGCAACAAGCTGAAGTACGTCTATGCCGACGAAGATCCGGCGCACCGTATGCATGTGTGCGAAGACTGCGGCGGCGCCATGGCTACGGTTTTCCAGGACGCACTGAAAGGTCCGATGGACTATGACATTGAGCTGATCACAACCGGTGTGATTCTCAGCATGTACGAAGATTCGTTGGAAAACGAAAACAAGCAGTAAGAGAGAACCTTGTTCTTGAGAGCGGCTTCGGCCGCTTTTTTCATCTCTGCGGAATTTGGACCAAGTTCAGGTCGTGAGAGATTCGGTTGACGCGTCGATTGATGAGTGGTGCGGACTTCACAAACTGATATTTCTTCGGGTTAATCAAGATCGAGGCCAAGCGGATGGCTTCAGCGCGAGAAAGGTTTGCCGCGTTCTTATTGAAGTAATAACGGGAAGCGGCTTGTGCTCCGAAGATTCCGTTGCCGAATTCGGCGATATTTAAATAGATCTCAAGGATTCTTTTCTTGTCCCAGATGGCTTCAACGATCGGCGTCAGGATGATTTCCTGTGCTTTTCTGAAGTAGCTTCTGTCGTGGGACAGAAAGAGGTTTTTGACAGTCTGCTGAGTCAAGGTCGATCCGCCGGGGGCGCGCTTATCCGAGAGCAGGTTTCTTTCTGCGGCCGTTTTAATGGCGTCCCAACGAAGTCCGTTGTGGTGCATGAAATCCGCATCTTCCGCGGCCACGACGGCCCGAATCAAATACGGAGAAATTTGATCGTAGTCGACCCATTGATACAGAACCGGATGCTTGCCTTCTTCCAACAATCTTTCTTGTTCTGTACGGATGTAGGGACTAGAAGAAGGATTAACGAAGTCGAAGAGGATGATTCGGCCGACATACTGAAGCTCGAATAAAAAGAAAGCGAGCAGGGCGCAAAGGATTAATTTAGCGGTCCATGAACGCTTTTTACTTTTAGAGTTATCAGACACCAGAGCTTCCAGCAAGAAATTACAAAGGAATATTACCTAGACAATGAAGATGATAATGGCTTAATTACTTCTTTGATCTTCAGGACGGTACGTTTCGTTTTGAAGCCGTCGTTTGTTTTGACCTGCAAACTTCTTACGAAAGCCAATAAACAAGTTCCGTTAGTCCATGAAATCTTATCCGTTTTTACTGTCTGGAGAAATTCGTCATCTATAACGTCTGCTGAAAATTCCGAGCTGCCATCTCCTTCACTGAAGCGCCAGCCTGTTCTATTGCCATTAAGCATCGGTGAGACGACAGTCAGAAGAACTTCTGAGGTTGTGTCTTTTAGAACGCAATCTATTTGCGAACTTAGATCAGCATTGGCATTCACTGCATTGTCGGCTTTAACCGAGATCCTGATTTCCTCAGGATGTTGGTCTTTCGGTTTGGCAGACTTTCCGAAAACGAATTTGTTAAGACGAATAAGATCTTTGAGTACTTCGATAACTGAAATCTTCTTTAAGACCGGAGTGGCGCCGGTGTTTGAAGGATCATCGTCCGGGTTCTCAATGGAAAGATCAACAAAGAAGGAGCCGAGGTGCGATCCGCTCATAATTTTTACTTCGGCTACAACCTGGTTGCCATAAAGCTGTTTTGATATCGATTGGAGAAGAGCAAGTAATGAGAGGAGAGACTGAGCAACCGAAGACGCAGGTACCGCATGCTTATCAATTGCTGTTTCATCAAAATCGATGATGAAAGATTTATTGATCGTGAACATGTGTTCTCCTGAAGATGAGTTCTCATTTTACTAAAGGAGTATTCAGGGTCTTTAGAAGAGGCTTTTGGTGAAGGAAGAGATACTGAGCCTCCTTTCCTTAATAAGTTCTCTTTGTTTGAGAAAGTTGAGCCGGCAGTTGGCCGGCTCGAAAGTTTTGACTCTTGGAGTAGATAAGAAACTTAATTAGTTGTTTTGAAAGAAGTCTCGTTCAAGTCGAGCATCTAGGACATTGGCAAGTTTTTGAAGTTTTTCTTTGTATTGCGGATCAAGGTTGCTCGGGCTTTGATCGTTTACGAACCTTCCAAGATTCTTAGCGCCCCAAAAACCAGCGGTGTCGTCATCAACAACTTTATAGGCACCGAGATATTTGTCCCACACAGCATCAAGTTTTCCGATTCCGTCACCGACATTGCCTTGGCCGCCGCCAAGCCATCCGGCATTCATAATGGTGTAGATGCCTTTTCCTTTGAGAAGTCCTTCCAAGCCTTTTGGCGTGTCCTGATAAGCAAATTTCTTAGAAAATACGCGCTCCATGTAGCCTTTGGTGATTGCATTCGGACTGTCGTGCCAGTTCGGATAGCAGAAAATAATGTAATCGGCTTTAGAGACAAGAGCTTGTTCGGGCTTGATATCGTCCGGGGTTTGACCGAAGCCGTCTTTGGCGTGGTAGAAGTTTTCCGGCGTGATGACCGGATTGAACTTGATCTTGTAGAGGTCTCTGATCTCTACTTCATAGCCTTTCTTGAGGAAGAAGTTCGCGGCGGTGTTGACCAAGAAACCTTCTAATGATTGGTCAAAGCGCGGATCACCGACAACAAAAAGTACCTTCTTTGCTTTGCTGTTTGTAAAGCCTGTGGCTTTGGCCGGGATCCTCAATTTCTGAGGCACGATAGAAGCAGAAGTCACAGCATCCACGTTCTTGATTTGAGAGCCGGGTGCGGCATGATTAGGCGTTGCTCCGCTGACAGCATCTGCTGCATAACAAGCGACGGAAAGGGAAGAAAGAAGTACAGCGAGAAGAAGATTGAGTTTCATATAGCCTCCGTGACACTGCGAACGATTTATCTTCAACATCCGCAGCGATGATTAGTGATCACGACGACGGCGAACGTTGAAGGAACTTGCACGGAGATGCGCAAGACCTAGCCTGATCTTCAAATGAAAACAAAGAATATTTTGAATACACAAAATTATTTTTGGAATTGGTTTTAACCCGAATCTGTGATCACTTTTCACTCAATTTTCAAATAACAGATATTTAAAAATTTAAAGAATCAAAAGCCAAAATATCAATAATTCTTTCCAAGGAGATTTTTATGAAATCCTTCAAATTAAAAACATTTGTTTCTATTTTGGCTTTTGCATCACTTTCTTCTATTAGCTTTGCAACTCAGGTTGTCGATACCGAGATTGTGATTGTCGGGGGCGGGTTGAGCGGAGTAGCGGCCGCCGCAAAGGCTGTTGAACTCGGTAAAAAACCTGTGCTTCTTGAGAAAACCGCAATTTTAGGAGGTGCAGGTAACTTTCCGGAAGGATCTCTTGGATTAGGCACAAAATATCAGAAAGAACACGGCATTACGTGGGATATCCAAAAGAATATTGATCGTTTCCTCGATTTCAACCACTATCGTACGAATCCCGCAGTTATCCGTCAGCTTATCGGCAAGTCGGGTGAGACCATTGACTGGGTGGTTGATAAAGGAGTTGAGATTCGTGGCATTCGCACCTTGTGGCCTCAGGGAGAATCTTATAACTGCTGGCATTTATTCAAAGGCGGTGCTTCAACGGTTATTTCTAAATTGAGTGACCAGATCAAAGCACAAGGCGGCCAAATTCTGATGCAGACACCAGCTCAAAAACTGATTACGAAAGACGGCAAAGTTGTCGGAATTGAGGCCGTCAACAGCAAGACCGGAGAAAAGTACATCATCAACGCAAAGAAAGTCATATTAGCTACAGGCGGTTTTGCAGCGAATAAAGGCATGATCGAAAAGTACGTTACTGACTCTTCTGATCTTTCCGTCTCTGAGCCGATTCGTTTGCGCAGCGCAGCCGGTGACGGCAGAACAGGCGACGGTATCAATATGGCTGTTAAAGTCGGTGCAGCCATGGCCGGGATGGAAAATGTTGTCGGGAATGCTCCTTATCTTCCTCACGAACCGCTTATTAACCAATTTAACGGTGACACTTATCTCAAGCACGGCCGCTGCGCACTCGTTCAGCCGTGGCTTTGGGTCGATCGCAACGGAGAACGTTTCTACAACGAATCAAGAGGTTCCTTGTTTACTGATGTGTATGCGGCAATGACTCAAGCCGGCGGTTTGATGTACACGATCTTGGACCAGAAAAAATATGATCGACTTATCAATGAAGGTGCCTTAATTCCGTTCAATGCGATTGTTCCTATCGGCACAAAGTTAACCGAACTGCCGAAGACATTTGAAGTCGGTATGAAGAACGGTTGGGCTTTTAAGGCTGACACAATAGACGATTTGGCTCTTCAGATCGGTGTTCCCGCAGAAAACCTCAAGAAGACCATGAAGCAGCTCAATGAGTATGCTGCCAACAAGAAAGATCCGGACTTCGGACGAAAACCCGAGTATCTAGAAAGTTTCGATCTGAACAAGGGCCCGTACTTTGCCCTCAAAGGCATCAGAACTTACTTCCTGACATTAGGCGGCGTCAGAATTAATAAAGATTTCCAGGCTTTGAACGCTCAAGGCGATGTGATCCCGAATCTTTATGTCGTCGGTGCGGACATGGGCGGTTTGTTTGAAAGTACGGATGACCTGAAGGTAGAAGGCGCAACATCTTCCTTTGCTTTGACCTCTGGTAGACTCGCTGCTGAAAAGGCCGTACAAGCACTTAACTAAGTTCATTAACTCAAAGGGAAAGGAGCACGGTTTAACGCTGATGCTCCTTTTAGTTTATGGATCTCAACCTTCTGCAGGTTTTTATAGAACTCTACAATTTTCGAAGCTTGTCAAAAGCGGCTAGAAAGTTAGATCTCTCTCAGCCCTCGGTAAGCAGAAAGCTTCAGATACTCCGAGAACATTTTTCAGATCCCTTATTCATTACGGACGGCCACAAGTTAGTTCCGACCGTGAAAGCGGAAAAGCTTTATCCCGATGTCGCGAAGGCATTTAATAGTTTCCAAAGTGTTCTAAACCAATCTGTGGTTAGGGGTCCGAAGAAACTCACGATCGCATGTTCGGATGACTTTGAATTTTTTGTGGGGCCTAGGATTGTCGAAGGTTTTAGAAAGGTTTTGCCAGGGGTTTTGGTGATTTTTCGTCAAACCAATACGATGCTGGCAGAAAAAACGCTTCAGGAAAGAAAGGCAGATTTCTGTATTACTGGAGGCGGAACCCACAGTTCTCAGGTTGCTAGAGAAGGCTTTGGTTTGCATCAGGATGTCTGCCTTTATTGCGGAAAGGACGGCTTAAAAAAGCCGTTATCACTTGAAGAATATTTAGAGCGTGAACATGTTGCGGTTCATTTCGGAGGGGCAGAAGGGGTTTCAGATGAGATCCTTCGCCGAGGAAACAGGAAACGTAAGCTTGTTGCTATCACAACACATTACAGCGGAGTAGAGCGCTATATATTAGGAACGGAGCGAATAGCACTTGTTCCCCTGTTTTTTGCCAAAATCCTTGTTCAAACTTTTCCTTCGCTGGCCTATTGTCGGATTCCATTCAACGCAACTCAGGACCAAGTAGAGCTGTCGTATCGAAAAGATTTGCTGAAAGAACCTTTTTACAGAGACTGCCGAGACGTTTTGTCAGAGATATTGAAAATGGTCGACTGGAACTGAGTTTCTCCTAGATTTTCTTATTATTTAAGCAGATAGCAATTTCTTGTAGTTGTAGAAAGAGATTCCAGGCGAAATTCCTGCCAGTAAAGAGATCGAGGACGCGCAGAAAGCGAAGAAATCCCACATCTGACTGCTGCTTTTTCGGTGTATACTTTCGTCACATTTCTACGAAGTCCCTATCGTCTAGAGGCCTAGGACATGACCCTCTCAAGGTCAGAACATGGGTTCGAATCCCATTGGGGACGCCAGTATCCCACTTCTTTATTTAAACTCCCCAATCTAAAGTTCATATTGTCGCGGGCTTAGGTCCATTTGAGACAGCGATTAATTTCGTTTATTAGCAAGTTTGAAACTTTTCCAATCAAGGACTGTTCACAATTCGCGGGGGCGCCAAAGAGTTGGGAAAGTGGAGTATTTGGGGATTCTAGCCCAATAAAAAATTCTTTTATACAAGAACTTCTACAATATAATCATAAAAGTTTCTTTTATAAAAGAAACATATATAACTAATTGACAAACTTCCTTTTATAGAAGAATTATGAAGATATTTCCTCGACATCGCTATCTTAACCAGCTCATATCTTTTCACGGTTCGGAACTGATCCGCGCAATCACAGGAATGAGACGTTCCGGAAAGAGTTCCTTGCTCAACCTCTACAGAAATTGGCTGGTTAATGAAAAGAAAATCGAGGAAAAGAATATTGTCTATATCAATTTTGAATCTCTCAAGTACGCAAACCTTACGGAATATCAGGCCCTCTATGATTATGTCTGCGGAATCTCTTCTCAAGCCGGAACAAAGGTGTATTTGCTTTTTGACGAGATTCAGAACGTTAAAGAGTGGGAGAAGGCTGTCAATGCTTTGCGCGTCGATTGTGACTGCGAGATTGTTCTGACCGGCTCGAATGCAAGACTTCTCTCAGGAGAATTGGCGACACTTTTAGCAGGCCGCTATGTGGAAATCCAAATGTTTCCGCTATCCTTTGACGAGTTTTTAGAATTCAGAAAAAGTAGTGGCGAGGACATTCATAAATCCTTCGATGCCTTTCTTAGGTTCGGCGGGTTGCCTGGACTTCATGAGCTCCAAGCATCTCCTAGGGCAACATCTCAGTATCTGAGCGATGTTTTCAATTCCGTTCTGCTGAAAGACGTCGTTTCTCGAAATAACATCCGCGATAGTGAACTATTGAATCGAATCATCCAATTCATTTTTGATAACGTCGGTAGTACTTTTTCTGCGAAAAACATCTCTGATTTCCTGAAGAGTCAAGGCCGAAAATTAGGCGTTGAAACGATCTACAACTATCTCGACTACTTGGAGAATGCTTTTGTCATCGAACGCGTGAAACGCTTTGACCTAAAAGGCAGGAAGTATTTAGAGACACAAGAAAAAATCTATGCCGCTGACGTAGGCATCAGAAATTCTGTTCTCGGATATCGGCCGTCGGATATCGCCGGCATCTTAGAAAACCTTGTTTACCTGAATCTGAGACAAAAGGGATTTAGCGTTTCAGTAGGAAAAACAGGAACATTAGAAGTGGATTTTGTAGCCTCAAAGGATGGGGCCGTTTTCTACGTTCAGGTCTGCTACCAATTAACGCCGGAAAATTTAGAGCGAGAAATTGCACCGCTCAGGCAGATCAAAGACAACTACCCCAAACTTGTTCTCACGCTATCTGACTTGATGGCAGGAGATGTTGAAGGTATCAAGATAAGAAATCTTGTGGATTTCTTGGCCGAACCGATAGCAAAGTTCTAAAATTTCCCGGATTCCACATTTACAGATGTCGTTGCCACGGCATTCATCGGAGAGAAAAAACATTCTTTTCTCTCCGATGACTTGTTACTAGGACGTACAACTCTGTCTCGATCTTGATCACGCCGTTGTAGGAAAAGTTTCTAGCATCAATTTGCCATCAAGGCTTTTGTGTGTTTTGAAGAGCTTTGGTCAACGAGTTGATTTCTCAGAATTTTTCTTAGTTCAATGATGGCTTCAGGAGTTTCCTGGACGGAATGACTGGAGACGATGACTTTCTCACTGGCCGCTCCTTCAAGATGAGAACTCCAATAGGGAACGATCCCGTCAGAGGACTCTTCAAGCGGACCGTCGGCATTTTCTCGTCCGATGATCGAGTAGTACGTCACATTTCGTGAAATCGGAAGTTTGGCCAAAACTCGAATCGTAGGATCCTTAGCGGACAAGTTGTCCACGCCGGTCATGTTAATTTCTCTCGGTAAGTCCTGACCGAATATCATCAGCGTCATTTCGCCGAGCTTGTTCACGATTGAGAGCGGCAGCTTGACAAAAGATGCAAGATATCTCGCCCAGCTTGCGTCAGCGTACGGTGTTCCTTGATGAGGAGACGCTAAAAATATTGCGGTTGTTACCCCTTGGAGAGGTTTGAACCGAAGGATGCTCTTGAATTTCGGATCCATTTGGTTAATTTTGTCGGAGGCTTGAGGATACTTTTGCTCAAGTGCATTGATAATCGTGTTGCCTGAATCCGACACAAGGAGACTCGTGAGGATTCCTCCCATACTATGACCGATAAGCGTGATGTTTTTACTCGCCTGATTTGTGCGTGAGGGATCGAAATGGTCAATGGTCCGATTGATTGCCTCCGCAATCTCTTGGCGATTGATTAGGAGCGGAACGTTTGTCGGATAGTAGACCTGCCAAATCTGGTAATTATCTCGTAGGAGTTTGTCTCCCATAATTTCATTGGCCGTATTGACCCATGCTTCCGGACTGCTGGCTAAGCCGTGAATGAGGATAATAGTCCTAAGGTCCTTGCGGTAAGGACGCATCAGATAAACGGTAGGCTTATCGATGATATTTCCGCGTCCGAAAATCGTGCTGAGTGCGTTAGAGGCGAAGTCGGAGTTGGCGAGCCAAAGACCATAGGCTCCGCTGAAATTGGCCGACAAAGGAACGACGGTTTTTCCGATCTTGACGCTCTGTACAAAAGACGGATCGTACGTTGAGACAACAACATCGTCAGCGGCAAGAATTTGATTCAACGATTTTCCGGGAAATGAAATCATTGCCGTTACCGAGAAATAAGGCATAAGCCGCCAGGGTTGATCTTTTTCTTTGGCAGGTCCCTCAGTGGAGAGCACCATTCGAGCCCCGAGCCCGTCAGCTGAGTATTGATTTTTAAGCCCCTTAAAAGAAAGGACGGTGTCCGGAATCAACTCTTTAACCGTTTCAGCGTGTTCCGGTAGTTGTTCAGGATTTTTGATATAGATGTTCCATTTGCCTTCGCGAACAGGAAAATCCGTCAGAGCCTTGCCCTTGTTTGTTCGATAGAGCTGTTCGATAACGTTTTGTACCGCAAAGTTGTAGTAGTCCTTCACCTGCGTTTGCCGATCTTCTAAGGCGCGGTCACTGATTTTTCTACCGGAGAAAAACAGATAGGCATAAGAATATTTGGCCGTCTGAATGTAGTCGTTAAGCAGTTCGGCGTTGAGTTTTTGCTCATCTTGAAATTCGCCTGCATCTTTGAGGACCTGAGCATCCTTTTGCGCGCGCATTGCTTTGAAGAGCCACATTTCCGCTAATGCAGAAATTTTGGACTCATTGTCGGTGACAGAGCTTTCGCCGACCGAATTAATACAGTACTGCATTCTGTTTTCGCAGTCCGTAAGACCTAACGCAGTGAGAACCGTGTTAGTCGGGTCGCTCAACCGGCCCTGAGAGATGACGTCGCCGCGGCGCTGAACCAGATACTCCTCACTGTTAATGTTAGAGACCGTCACGGATGCGCAGCCGGACAGAAGAAGAATAGGCAGGAGGAGGGCAAAGATGGTTTTCATCAGAGTTTAGGATTAACAGAGAATAATAATCAGAGCCGAAGCACAGACAGAAGAACAAATTCTGATACATCGATGATTGCGAAGTCAAAGCGTCATTGTTTTTACAATGGATGTTAGAAAGAAACGAGCAGCCCGGAGAGTGGAAAACCTAGAAATAAGGCAAAATTAAACGGCGCCCGCCGCAAAACAGGTGCCGTTTCTTCAAGCTATTCAGGACTTATGAACTTTGAAAGTTCAAACTTTTTTGCCAATTACTGGTAAATGTCCAAGCCGATGTAATGCTGATACGGATGATCGCAGGCAGGGCATTTAACAGGAGGTTCTGTACCTTCATAGATATAACCGCAAACCAGACACTGCCAAAGAATCGGTTTTTCTCTTTTCCAGATGGTTCCCTTCTGAAGCTGGTCAAGATAGGTCTGGAAACGATCCAGGTGGTGCTGTTCGATCTGAGCGATTGCTCTGAAGTGAGAGGCGATGACAGGGAAGCCTTCCTTGTCTGCGACTTCGGCGTAAGCCTGATAAGCCTTAACGCCTTCGTATCTTTCTTCGTCGATGGAGATCTTAAGATTATCTTCGGTGGAGCCAATAGCTACAGAATCAGTCGGAACTTCGGCAACCAGCTTTCCGCCGGGCAAGAAGTTCAAAAAGATCTTGGCATGACGGAGTTCGTTCGCGGCTGTTTCGTTAAATGCATATCCGATCGGGAAGTAGCTTTCTTTCACGGCTTTCTGTGCATAGAAAGTGTACCGAGCGTAGGATTGGGATTCATTCAAATAAGAAGTTGCAAGGTTCTTCTCAGTCTGTGTACCTGCAACGCTTTTTGTTTCAGCCATTTCTATATCCTCATTTATGGTGGGTTAGAAGAAACCCTAATGAATAGCGTTACTTTAACTGTAAAAGAAGCATGAACGGCCCATGGCGTCTCAAATTAAGTAAATCGATCAAGTAAGGTTAGAACAAGAATTTTGAATCAAATGCTCACAATTTAGTGAAGAGATCAACGAATCGAAGACTGTTGGACAAGGTTTATTTGAATTAAAAAATTCTTTTAAATTCAGATAAATAAAATTAAATAATCGAAAATTGTCAAAGAAAGGGGATTTTTAGCGGGAAGAGGGGATGGAAAATAAAGAAAATTAGTGGTAAACGCCCATATGAAAAGACAAAAATCTCCGTATAGTGGCGCGTTGAATGTGTGGCTGCTTCATAAGCCCGTGGATTAAGGCAAGACACGTTATTCCGACTTGTTCGGAACTTGTCCAGAAGGATTTACCACCCTTCAAATATCTCTCTTTTTTTGGCGAACCGCCGTGTTCGCCAAAATTCGGGGACAGAGCGGGACGTCGAATTTTCTTTAAAAGGAAACATCCGATGGAACTTACTACCCACAAACTTCGTATCAGCCAAAGCACGGTGAATACCATTCTTTCTCGTGCTCAAGGCCACTACAAAAGTATTCTTCTGTCCGCCGGTGCGGATGAAACGATCTTCAAAACCAAGAACCTGGAATGTCCATGGTGCGCGGGAGTAGACCGTTTCTCTTATACCGACAAGTTTGGGAAAGGCGACAGTTTCTGCCGTCACTGCGGTTACCACAGCGGAGTCGATCTTCTGATGAAAATCAAGAATTTCGGTTACGTTGACGCTCTGCGTTTTATGGCCCGCTTTCTCAATCTTCCGATTCACGAAGAGAAAACCTACAGAGTCACGAAAACACAAGAGCAGTCTTCTCCGGTAGAAGAAGTATGGGCTGCTTCTCATGCCTTGGGCGAGACAGATAGTGCATACGCCTATCTTCGAAGCCGAGGCTTGAAAAAGTGTTTTCCGGCGGCGCTCCGTGCCTCGAATCGTCTGCGTTATGCGCAGCCTTCCGAGGACGGACGGTCATGGGATCACTCCTTCTATGAAGGACTTGTGGCCGAGATCGTTAACTCTGAAGGAGACCGAGTCAGTCTTCACCGCACTTATCTGGACAAGGGCCGAAAGGCTCCCGTTAAGGCGGTAAAGAAAGTACTCGGCAAAGAGCTCTCGGGGTGCGCCGTTCGTCTGGCCGAAACGGACGAATCCGGCGTGCTGGGATTAGCCGAGGGAATTGAGACGGCACTGTCTGCGTCGGAACTTTTCGGGGTTCCGGTGTGGTCCGTGGTTGCCGCATTTAATTTCCGCAACTTTGTACCGCCGAAGTCGGTCCGCAGAATCATCATTTTCGGTGACTCGGACAAGAACTTTATCGGTCAAAGGGAGGCTTATGCGGGCGCCGCTGAAATCAAACAGCGGCATCCCGACATTGAGGTCGAAGTGCGTCTGCCCGAGCAATCGGGTTCAGACTGGAACGACGTCCTCATGGCTCAAAACCAAACAAGCCTCGGTGCACAGGTTTGTTTGACAAAAACATAGAGTGCATCGTTTTTTACTTAACCCTGCGGGGCCTTTGTGCCCCCGCAGGGAGTACGAGGCTCCGTTTTTTATATGGAGCTTTGTATGTCACAGGTATTAAACGAATTCGTTTCGCTGGAATCTTTCGGATTTATGCAGGACGGATCGCTTTTAGGATACCGATTAGAGGATATTGAACCGGAACTCCGGTGCCTGATTCCTCGCTTGGATCCTTCCTATGTTTTTGAGAAGGACGCTTTGTCGATCATGAGCGCCTGGTTTGAAATCGGTTCGGGTGAGCCGCTGTTTATCAGCGGCCCGCACGGTTCCGGTAAAACCAGTTTTGTGAACCAGTACTGTGCCCGAGTGAACGCGCCGGTGATTTCGATTACTGCGCGCGCCCGCTTGGACCGTACGGATCTCATCGGCGGCTACGTCATTGACAAGGATAAAAGCATGCGCTTTGCCGACGGTCCGCTCACGCGGGCTTGGCGGCACGGCTGTGTGTTTCTTGTTAATGAGATGTCGGCAGCGCCGCCGGATCTTTGGCTGTCGGTCAATGAACTCTTGGAAGGTTCTCCGCTTTATATCCCGGAGACCGGAGAAGTGATTCATCCGCATCCGAGAACCCGCATTGTCATGACTGACAATCTGCGGGGACTGACGGAAGATTACGGCTCACGCTATGTGGGACGCTTTAGTCAGGATCCGGCAGTGCTCGACCGCTTTTGGAAAATGCGCATGGACTACATGGGCGAGGAGGCTGAAGTTTCTTTATTAGAAGCGACAACTCCGGAGCTTGAAGTCCGAGGCATGTCCTTTGAAGAATGGCGGAAAGAATTTTCCGTGCGTCTGAGGAGGGCGGCGGACCGAGTTCGTCAGGCTTACTGCCGTCAGACGGAGGACGGAGCCGTTGCGGAAGCAACGATTTCGACCCGAGTCTTGCTGCGGTTCAGAGACTTGCTTCTTCTGAGCTACCGATCTCCGGCGATGAAGAATGAGCCTCGAGCTGCATTGAGGCGGGCGATGAAAATCGCACTGACGGACTGTTTGGAAGATGCCGGCGCATTAGCGGTCGAAAAATTGGTCGAATTAGAAATCGGCGATATCGGCAAGCACATTGCCTAAGCGCAGTTTTCTAACGGACCGATCGTTCTTTACTCCAGAGATGATTTCGGTCATCTCAACCCATCGTTTTTCGAGGGCCTTTAAGCCCTCGGATGACGGGCCATAAGGGCTCTCTTTTTTATTTAAGGAGGCCCTATGGCTGATTTGTTTGGTAACCGCGGTTTTTGGCAAGACAGCGGTTGTTTATCAACCGAAAAGAAAGAAGGCAAAACGGAAGATTCCGATCTGGTGCTGATTTGTTTTCAGATCAGTGTCTGGAGCGGGACGACAACCGAGCAGACCTCGATTGAGGAAGGCGCGGAGTTTATGAAACGCCGAAGGATTATTCCGGGCGTGATGCTGAAACCTTTTCTTGACTTCAGAGCGCGAGCCAAGGCTTTGTGTCAGGAGATGGGAGAACCTTATCTCAACGGTTTCGTGATGCGAAGGCAGGATGCTGCCGTTGCGGAACGAGCCCTGAGTGTCTGGAGAAAAGAGTTTTGCAGATGGCGCGATGAAGTTTTTGCGCCGGCCTATGAAGACATTCTTGCTCAGAGGCTCGAAGGCATCATTCCTCCGGGTTGTTCGAAAGAAGCCGTTTTTCCTCCGACGAATTTTGTTCTGCGCCGGATCAGCTTTGAGTTTGATGCGTTTGTTCTGGCCGCGCACGGTACGGGCAAACGAAGCTCAAAGGATGCTTTTCTTGACGGGTTGGCCGAGCGTTTTGCCGATGAGACCGATCTCATCTGCGGGGCGCTTGAGACGGCCAACGTCACGGAAGCGATTGTGTGTCGGGCTAGGACGCTTTATGAACGGGTACGTTCATGGAGCTGTTCTCAAACTCGATTTGCTCTTGCTTCCGCTGCACTGGAAGAAGCGCTTGCCGAAGGCAGCCGGACCCATGTCTGGTACCGAAGCAAAAAGCTTTTTGTTGAGTGTTTGGATAAAGCTCGGGAAGCATTTGCGCAAGCAGGTGCTTCTTATGAGCAGAACACGACGGAAGAGGCAGAGTCTCTCGTATCCGTTCCTTCAGTTGAGGAAAGGCGAGAGGTGCTTACCGGAGCGGCAGGCATGATTGCCCGCGGCCGGTCGCTTTTTCCTTTTGGTTAACCGACTTCCTGTTCAGTGTCTCAAGGCGAAAGCCTTGGGACACGGTTCCGGAATATTTTTAGGAATTTCATTTTGTCTCAGACAACGATTGCGTTACCCGCGGTTTTGAAAGCGGTAAACGGCATTTTGACTTCTCTTTCTGCGGGAAAAGAAATCAAAGTGATTTTTGCAGGAACTCCCTGTACGGACGGCAAGACCGTTTATTTAGGCGAGCCGCTGCTTCAGTCTCAGGACGCTCTTGATGCTTATCTCTCTCACGGGACGCATGAGATTCATCACGTTTTATACAGTGACTTTGATGAAGTAGCTTCGCTCGGCGGTCTGCATTCGCTCGTTAATGCTCTGGAAGACGTTCGCATTGATGCCATCGGATATAAAAAATATCCGGGCGGCTATCTTTGGCGCAATGAACACTTTTCTAAGATGGCTCGGGCAGGGCAGCTTCCGAAAATCAACGAACATACTTCGCCGGGCGCGCTTCTTTGCCTTACTTGCTATTGGTGCATGACCGCACTGATGCTGGAATACGACTGCTCAAAGCATTATTCGGAAGAAGCAAAAAATGCTTTCGTACAGAGATTCGGTCAGGAGCTTTTTGAGCGGATTATGCAGAAGGCAGAAGAAGCAGTCAGAAGTCCGAATACAGCTGAGGTTATACAGTGCGCTCGAGAAATTGCTCAAATGTTCAGCCATGCGATCTCTCAAAAGGTGTTTTCTGAAGAGAACAAGAGCAGTCCCGACCAACAGAGCGGCGACTCTTCATCAAAAGGTGCATCGGTCCTTTCTGAAGGAAAAGGCAAGGCCAAAACTCCGAAGAAAGATAAGCAAAAGTCGGAGGACTTTGACGCTCTGTTCGAGGATGATGATCTTAAGGACGCGGATATCCATCGCGCCATGGAAGAAGACTATAAAAACTATCGAGGAGCAACCGGCGAGAATCCGACCGGTAAAGCTGCCGTTTGGCCGACGGTCAGAAGTGAACTCAGTCCTCGTGCAGATCCGGAATTCAAAGCGGAAGCAGAAAAGCTGCTACGCGGGGGGTCCCAGCAGTTTCATCGGTTCTTGCAGGGACTGAGTTTCCAGCCTACGCGTTATGCGAGAAGCGGAAGAGATCTTGAGCCCAAGAGACTGAGTCGTTTGTCTGTAGGAGATACCCGGGTCTTCCGATGCGAAGAGTCCGTGCTTCGTCCGTCAGTTGCGATGTGCGTGCTTTTAGACCGCAGCGGCTCGATGACGCGCGAAGATATGAGAACGGGATCTTTGTGTGCCCAGGCAATCGCAGGAATGGCAGATTCCGTAAGCGGATGCCGAAGCTCGGTTTATGCTTTTCCGGGTGTTGAACGTCAGACGCTGTTAGAGATCAAACGTTTTGATGAGTCCGTTGCGTCTTGTTTGGAACGCTTTTGCGCTTTAAGGCCTTTCGGCTATACACCAGTCAGACAATCCATCAATTCAGCGGCGGCTCAGCTTGTCAGTCGAAGAGAGTCCCGCAAAATTATCTTTTTGATCACGGACGGATTGTGTTCCGATGCCGAACTTCTAACTGACATTGAGCAAGATTTGAAACGCGCCGGTATTGAGATTGTCTGCTTGGGCATCGGGGATGATATTCCGAAGATTTTTAGTATTCAGTCGGACATCAAGCATTCTCGCCAAATGAAAGAGGCGGCTTATAAGCTTCTTGAAGAGACGTTTAGAAGAAGACATTGATCTTTAGCCGCATGGTCGTCGTGAAGATTTTTGCGATACCAAGTTTGAGCGGCTGTGTTAATTCGGCCTCGGGAGGAAAATTAAGGAAGGAGATCCGTAGAGTTTTTCTTCTCGGATGATTTCTTTCTTCTTGAAGGAATCGAAAATTTTCAGGGGATTGTTCGTTGTTAGAAATTCAGCTTCCGAAATGCATTGAGGCGCGGCTGTGTCGGTTTGCTAAAGAAACGGGTCGCTCAGAGACTGCTTTAGTCAAAGAAACTCTGGATCATTATTTAGATGATCTAGAGGACATCTATTTTTCTAACAAGGTAGTACAACGAATACGCGATGGCCGGGAAGACGTCGTTTCATCTGAAGAAATGGCGCAGATGCTTGGTCTCAAAAGTGAAGGGTCTCGTTAGTTGCGAGGATAATTTTTTGTAGTTTTTCTCAGCATACTTTCTTTCTATCGAGCCCTAGTTTCAGGCGGACGCCTCTTTTTGCAGCAGTTCTTCAAGGAGACAGTATGGCAGTGTTAAAGATCAGAATTCCGGACGATGAGATGGCATGCTTAGAGGTCTTGGCAAGAACGCAAGGCACGACCAAAACACAGATCGTTCTATCCGCTCTGAGAAGTGTTTTTGAAGAAAATTTCTTAGAGAAGAAAACGATTCTTCTGCCTGAAGACCAGTATCAAGCTTTGGTTGAATTGGTCGGCAGTCCTTTGACGCCGCAGGAAATTGAGGGCAGAAAGAAGCTCAAAAAAGTCCCTGACTGGAATTTGTGAGGCGGCTTTGCCAGCCGCCGCATTTGCATTAGGCAATCACTTCCGGGTGGCCGATTTCTTAGCAGGCTTGCAAAACTTTCCGCGGACGGCTTTTTTCCAATCTTCTGGCGTAGTTGGCGGAATGTCAGAGTAATCGATATCCTCGTCTCTGATGCTTTTGATTCGTTGGAGTTCTTCCGCAGTCCAGGGTTTGGCATCAGAAAGCTTGAAATGTACGGTTGTCATAGGCTTGATTTTCTGTCAGCTTTTACTGCGATTACTGTTCTGATTTGATTGGTTTGATGAAAGTATTGGCTGTTGTGTTGGTTTCAAATGCGTCAGCAATGATTAACGCAACAGCTCTCTTTCTATTCTGATAGTTTGGCACCTCAAGTCTGCGATTTCAATTCTCTCAACTTGGGATAGCTTCCGGAAAACGGCCGATGTTTTCTCAAGCGAGATTACCAACAACAAACTTGACTATGTTTTGTCCGTTAAGGAAGAGTCGAGATAGGAGTGACCTAGTTGGAGTTCAATTTAATTATTTAGATTTTTTGATTTGGGAAAAAATAATAACTACTGAAAATTGGGACGATGCCAGAAAAGGATTAGGTTTAGAACTTATTGATCTTAAAGAAGGGCTCCAAGCGGAAAGTTTTGAATTTGCGTTCAGGAATTCGGTAGAACATTTTTTCCCCCAGCATCCTGATAAATCCGATACTTCTCCTGAGCAATCAAAATATATTGATTCATGGTCAGAAATTAGTCCTTCAGGAGAAGAGGGAAGGAGAATAGACGACTTTGGAAACCTTTGCTTATTGAGCAATAGTCATAACACACGCTTTCTCAACGATCTTCCCATAAATAAGGTTGCCAGGGCGAGAAGAATTGTTTCGGAAGGATCTTTAAAACTTAGGATAATGGCAGCAATTTGTGAAAGTAATAATATAAATACGGGAGTAGGTAATTGGACTTATGAAGTTTCGCTGAAGCATGGCGAAGCGATGAAAGCCCTCCTTCGCTCAGATGTTGAAGAGCCACGCTCAGTCCCGGCCTAGCTTCTAGTGTGATTTTGCCAAATTGCTTCAGTAAAGAAAGAGCTTCCGACGTTTTCCATCGGAAGCTCTTATTCAGTCGCACACTAATCGTCCTTCGACGGTTAGCGATTCAGAACATTAAGCAGGATTCTTAGCGGCATTCACACCGGCGATACGACTGTATGTGAAAATGTCAGCCATAGCGTTGCCGCCGACACGGTTGGTACCGTGGATACCGCCAGTGACTTCACCGGCTGCATACAAACCGGGGATGACGTTGCCGCGACGGTCAATGACCTGAGCATCTTTGTTGATGATCACGCCGCCCATGGTGTGGTGACGTTTCATCGTGACGCGACCGGCGTAGAACGGAGCCTTGATGATCTTGTTGACCAGAACGCCTTCAGCACGGCCGAGCGGATCTTTCTTGGTGTCAACAGCCTTGTTGTAGGTGTCGACAGCTTCTTTGAGGTTGTTTGCAGGGACACCGATCTTCTTAGCCAGGTCTTCAATAGAGTCGGCGTAATAGAGTGTGCCGGCCTTCAATGCAGCTTCGTTTTCAGGTCCTTTGGAGTTCTTCTGCTGTTCAAAACCATCAGCGTCAACGATTGTCCAAGCAATGGCTTTAGGCTGGTCAAGCATGGCGTCACGCAATACGTCGCGTCTTGCGTCTTCTTTAATGAAGCGTTTGCCGTCGAGGTTCACAAACAAGAAGCGGTCAACATGCGTGAAGAGGTTAGGAGCATGTTTTTCTCCCGGAACTCCGCCCGGGATGCACTGGATGTAATCCAGACCGCGGGTACCTGCACCGATATCGATCAAATCGGTTAAGACGTCGCCCGTGGCGCCGGGATGGTTGGTTGTGCCGAGCTGGCCCATGCGAGGATCGGAGATTGCGGTCAGTCTGTCATTTGCAGCGAAACCGCCGGAAGCAGCAACAACAGCGTTGGTAGCACGCAAATAGAGTGTCTTTCCGCCTTTTTGCTCGACTTTGACGCCGAGAACGCGACCGCTTAACTGATGTTCGCGGATGATTTCAACAACGCGAGTGTTGTAGAGGATAGGGATGTCTTCTTTTTTGCAGACTTCAAGAAGGGCCTTGATGTAAGCACCGCCTCTCGGGCCGATCGGATTACGGGCGCGTTTGTAAAGACCGCCGTAGATCTGATAGATGTGATCCTGGAATTTGACGCCGTGATCTTTGAGCCACTGAACGCTTTCAGGAGCTTTTTCTGTGAGCTGGTGAACCAAGACAGGGTCGCCGCGTCCGTCACCGGCAGCCAGAGTCTGTTCGGCGTGAAGTTTGGGAGAGTCGGTAATACCGGCTTTTTCGTAGTCGGCTTTGATGGCTGCGTTAAATCCGCCGCCGGCACGAATGGTGTTGCCGCCGGCAAACATCATTTTTTCGAGAACAACGACTTTCTTGGCGCCGGCTTCTTTTGCAGAGACGGCTGCGGAAAGACCGGCACCGCCGGTACCGATCACGATGACGTTATAAGTTTCGTCCCATTTGATGGCGGCTTCTGCAGCGGTGCTGAAGAATGTTCCGAAAACACCGGCTGCGGCAGCAGCGGCAGGAGCGGTACCAAGGAATACTCGACGTGAAAGCTTTGTCATTTTCTTCTCCAAGTGTGAAATCTGAGGTTTGAGGCGGTTTGCTTGTTTGGCCTCGTTGGGAAGAAGTCTAAGAATTCAGCGCTTCACGCCAAATAAACATTAGGTTATTGACAAAGGAAAAGTTAAGTAGTAAACGATTTTGTTAAGACTCAGAAACGAGGTTTTCTGCCGCAATCATGCCGAACGTAAAGGCATCGGCTAAACCGTTTCCGCCGATTCTGTTTCTGCCGTGGATACCTCCGGTGATCTCTCCGGCTGCATAAAGCCCCAGAATCGTTTTGCCTTCCTTGAGACACTGAGCTTTTTCATTGATCTGAAGTCCGCCCATCGTGTAATGAATTCTCATGCCGACACGAGCGGCCCAGAAGGGCGCTGTTTGAATCGGGAATCTGCGGCTTTGCGGTTTGTCAAAGGCAATCTCAGCGTTTCGTTCTTCGATCGTATTTGTCAGGGTCGTTGCAGGAATATTTAGAGCGGAGGCCAATTCTTCCAAGCTTTGAGCTTTGACAGCATCGCTGGTTTCAGCGGCACGGATAGCGTCGCGACGGACCAGAAGGTCAAGCGTTTCGAGGCCGTCGTTGTCAATGATGCAGTAACAGCTCTTGTTGTTCTGAACCAGAATCTTTTCTTTGAGTTCATCGCGACGCGCTCTTTCGTCTACGAAACGTTGACCCTCGTCATTGACGAAGACAAAGCGACGTACGTCGTTGTGGAATCGGACACGAATGCCTTTGTTCGAAATCGGGCCCGGAAGACATTGAATTTCATTTAGGTCGATCACTGAAGCGCCGATTCTGCGCGCCGCAAAAAGCATGTCTCCGGTTGAGCCGGAAGAACAGTTGCTCGGAAGACCTTTTAGGCGAGGGTCGAAGGCTGCAACCGTCTTTAGATTTGCTCCGAACCCGCCGGCGGCAAGGATGACGCCTTTTCTTGCGCGAATGAAAAACTCATTGCCTTTCGAAGCGGCTTTGATTCCGATAACGCGTCCGTTGTCGTCCTCTACAAGCTCAATTGCTTTGGTTTCGGTCAGAACGTTGACTTTCCTTTGCATCAAGGCGCCGGAGAGTGCTCGCACATACGCCGTGCCGTTCGGGAAAATCGGTTTATGGCAGCGAGGGAAGTGGGATCCATAGATTTCTATCACTTCGTCTTGGAATTTCACGCCTTTTCTTTCCAGCCAGGAAAGCATTCTCGGGGCTTCATGGACCAGTTTGCGTACCAAGGCCGGGTCCGCAATCTTGTCGCCGTTATCCCAAACGTCTTGAAAGTGCTTTTCTTCGCTGTCAGAGATACCCAAAGGCGCCTGCCTTATCGGATCCACAACACCGAGGAATCCGCCGGAGATCAAAGTGTTTCCGCCGAGATGCGCGTTTTGCTCTATCAGGATGACTTCAGCACCGAGTTCCGAAGCTCTGACCGCGGCCGCCAGACCCGCGCCTCCCGCGCCCACGACTAAAACATCGCAGCTCAGACGCCAATTGATGTCTTGGGCAAAGGCTGCGGCAGGAGCGGCAACGGCTAAAGTCGTGAGTAAGAAATCTCTTCGGAACATAGGATCGTTAGTCGTTAAGAATATGAATCTTGCGTAGGAAAGCATTGAGCTCAACGATGTTTTTGCAGTTGAGCTTGTGGAAAATCGAGCTTCGCCAGTTTTTAACAGCTTGCTCTGAGACTTCCAGCTCAAAGGAAATGACTTTGTTGAGTTTGCCGAGAGCAATCATCTCTGCGGCTTTTTTCTCGGCGGGTGTCAGTAAATCGAACTGGGCGCGCATTTCTTCGCAGGTTTCAGCGGCCTCTCGATCACTTTGATTTTTAGCCACGGCTTTAGCGAGCGCTTCTTTCAGACGATTAGGTTCAGGGGGCTTCACGATGAAATCGGTGGCGCCGGTGAGCATGGCTTTGACTGCCATGTCAATGTCGCCGTGCCCAGTCAGAAAAATGATCGGAAGGTCGATTTCCCGCTTCTTCATTTCCTCTTGTAGCTGCAGTCCGCTCATCTCCGGCATACGGATGTCCAAAATCACACATCCCGGGAAGAGCGGATCGTCTTTCTCCAGGAATTCTTTAGCACTGTTATAGGTTGAGGTTCGGAAACCCGCCATATTCACCAAGAAGGCTTCGGAGGCGAGGACTTTTTCATCGTCATCGACGATTCGGACGACAGGCGTAAGTTTGGATGACTTCATGAGGAAACCTTTTTGAAACGAATTTCAGCACGCAAGCCTTGCGGGTCAACGCGAGAGAATTTGAGTTCAACACGATGTCTTTCAGCAATTGCAAAGACGATTTTTAAGCCCAATCCTAAGCCATCGGCTTTTAGTGAGTTTTGCAGAGCTTTCTTCATACGCTCCAGCACTTCGTCAGGGACTGGCGGCCCGTTGTCCGTGATGGACAAGACCCAATCCGCATCTTCAGAAGTTACAGAAACTTTTATGAGCGCCTTATCTTTGAGCGGTTCAACTGCATCTGCGGCATTTCTCAGAAGATTAAGGACGAGAATCTCCAGTTCAAACGGATCGCCATTGATCTCGGCTTTCTGCGGCAAGTCGATTTGAAGTCGGCATTGTGTAGAAACGTACAGTCGGAAAGCGTCGATGGCTTTACGCGTGACTTGAGATAAGTCGGTTGTGCTTTGTGAATCCACCGGTCTTGAAGACTTCGCGTACTCTCGAACACGGTCGACGATTTGGGCGGCCTTAGAAGATTCCGAGGCAATGGCTTCGATGCCCTGGCTCACAATCGGATCAAGCGTCTTTTGTTCGCCGTACATCTTGAGGCCGTTTGCGTAATTGACGACGGTGGACAAAGGCTGCTTAAGTTCGTGGGCAAACATATGCGAGAGCTGGGAAAGGATGCCGCGTTTTTCCATTTGGCTTAAGCGCTTCAGAGAGTTTCTTGCGACTTCGGCAACTCGGTCTCGCTGATCGATGGCTTCTCTTAGCTCGGCCGTTCTTTGGAAAACTAAAGAGTTCGAGCGATAGATATGGAAGAGCACACCAAGAAGCAGGGCAAGCGCCAAGAAGACTTCTGTTTTGTACTTCTCAATGAATGCTCCGACAGAGAAAGGTTCCGGCTGGTAAGGACCGAGTTCCAATTTTTTGAAAAGCTGAAGCACGGAGCGGAAATCATTTGCAATGCCCCAGGATGCACCGTCCGGCATCTTCGGCATTGTCAGAAGGCTGACTGTGAAATTCTTAACGACCTCAGGCGAAGTGTCCGGAAACGACGAGAACACAAAGTCCGGATAGAGCGGGGAAGAACTCTTGCAAGCTAGAGAAGTCTTTTCTTCGTCAATGACCTTGAAGAGGTGCGCGTTAGAGATGTTCTCTAGTTCGCAGGTTGGAATCACTGCGGCGTCTGCTTCACCAGAAAGCAGGTAAGAGTAGACGTCGGGATAACTGTACTTCGTGCTGAAGAGATGCGGCTGATCTTCTTTAGCGCTGATGCGGTCGGCAAGTTTTCCTTTGGCACCGAGCCAGCCGGAAAGTGAGTCAATATCTCTCGTGACAAGGCGTTTCTTTCTGAGATCTTCCATTCGATCGAGGTCATTGCGATCGGTTAACGCGATGATGGTAGAGCCGATGGATTCGGATGCAGTCTTGGCTCGAGCGTCGTGGCGCGTGGCAATTTGTCTTAAGCCTGCAGATGACGGATCAAAGGAAGCGTAGAAGCCGGCCGAAGAAATCAGGAAGCTGAAGTGCTCTTTTCTGATGTCTTCCGGAGACTCATGGCCCGAAATTTCCTTGGTGACGATCTTGTACTGAGGAAGCGCCTTGCGAAGATGATCCAAAGTCGGCGCAAAGGTGTTGATGAAAAACAGCGGGTCCTCAGTGAAAAGTACAGCAATCCTGACTTCCCCAGGTTTGTCTGCGGAATGAACTGTCCATGGTGTGCATAGGACAGCAGACCATAACAAGAGAGTCAGGAGCTTTCGGAACAATTTTTCTTCTTCGAGTTTGAGGATTCGAGAATTATTTTAACGTTTAGGACAGGTTGGATAATTTGGTGAAATCCTTAAAAATTAGAGATATTGAGGAACTATAAGTTCTCATTAAAATAGAGAAAATCATGATGGTGGGATAGGCTGATGAAAGATAATAAATTGAAGAATTTGCCGCTGGGAACATCGGATTTTGCTGTCTTAAGGTATGCAAATGAGATTTACGTAGACAAATCAGATTTGGTCTACGAGCTGGCCTCTACAAGACGCAAATATTTTTTGGCTCGTCCAAGAAGGTTTGGTAAATCTCTGTTGATTTCCACCTTTGAGTCGTTGTTTACGCACGGACTAAGAGATTTCAAAGGCTTAGCTATTGAGAAGCTTTGGGTTGAAGAGACAAAATTCCTTGTTGTGAGACTTGACTTCTCAGAACTAAAGTTTTTTTCTTCGCCTGAAGAGTTTTCTAGAAAATTCGCTTCCCTTATTTCAAGGTGCTTCGGCACTGTTGGATTTCAATATGTTGACGACGACCTTAACAGCGCTGCAGGTCAATTATCAACATGGCTGCAAACATTAAGGCTCAGTTCGTTAGTTGTCTTGATTGACGAATATGATGCTCCCCTAACATCTTGCCTTAATCAGCATGAGTTGTTCAATGCTGTTAGAGGACAACTCTCCGAGTTTTATGCTGTTCTGAAGTCCCACGACAGAGCACTCAGATTTGTGTTCATTACCGGAATTACAAAATTCAATAAAATGAGAATTTTTTCTGAACTTAATAATCTGAGCGATATTTCTTTAGCGCCACGATTTGGCTCCTTATTGGGTTACACACATGAAGAAGTTCAGACATACTTCGGACCTTATATCGCAAAGTCAGCTGAAGTTCTTTCCATAGGTCAAAATGAATTATTAGATCTGCTGGCTGCTCATTACGATGGATTTTGCTTTGAGGAGAGCGGGGCAAAGAAAGTTTTCGCGCCTTGGTCGCTTCTCAATTTCTTTGCACAACCTGACCGAGGGTTTAAAGACTATTGGTTTGAAAGCGGTGGTAGGCCGGCAGTTTTGATGGAATATTTAAAGAGCCACACTATTAAAGAACCTGAGGAGTACGCTAGAGATAAAACAATATCGTTGTCTGCGTTGACGGGTTCCTCTGATGTTGAAACTTTGTCAGATATCGGTTTGTTAACACAAGCCGGCTACCTCACCATTAAGTCTGTCGAGTTTGGTAATACTGTTTTCCTTGATTATCCAAATTTAGAAGTTAAACGTGCCATGGCACAGCTCTACACCGAGCGCCTTTTGGACGGAAAGGTGGCAGGACAAGTAGGAGCAGGGCCGATTGTTAAGGTCTTGTGTGAAGAGTCGGCGGAGTCTGTCTTCCATATCCTTAATCGACTTTTTCTGGCAATTGATTATCAAAGGTATCCAGTGCGGGACGAAGCTTCTTTAAGAGCCTATGTTCAAGTCTATTTTGCAGGCGCCGGCCTGGATGTAAAAGTTGAACATCACAATGCACATGGCAGGAGCGATTTGGAGGTGAATGCAGGCAACAGACATTGGATCTTTGAGTTCAAGGTTGTGCAGGGCAACAAAGGCGAAACCGAAAAACTGAGTGAGGCTGTTGAGCAAATAAAGCAAAGGCATTATGGTGATCAACAATACTCAAAAGAAGTGAAAAAGGTTGCGCTTGTCTTCTCGGTTGAAGCTCGACAATTTGTTAAGTGGCAAGAAGTTTAGATAGGGGGCCCTCACGAAGTCGCGTGTCTTAACTGCTCCGAATAGTGTGATGGCTTCAAATTGCCAATCGATTCTCTAGCGTGCAACTTCTCGCATGAGAAAAAAAGAAGGGAGGGGGTGTTTAGATTTTTCCGACTCTCGATTCTTTTCTTAAACACTCAAAGCTCGAGGCCTCATTCTTGGAGGAGATCTACAAGAGATCCGAATTTCCAAACTGTTGGTCTCCTTCCTCTACCTTCGCTAAGTTTGTTCACAAGCCCGGCGCTTTTGAGTTTTTGGATGATTTTGAGAAGTGTCGCCTTTGATAGCTTCAAGTTGAAAAGTTTAATTAAGCTTGGAGCTGTGAATACTGGCTGCTCAAATATGCAATCAAGGATTTCAATAGAAGGGGACGATTTAGCTTTCTCAGCCAATTGAGATCTTGATGTTTCGTAAAAGTCTGCAAGTTTTAACAGCGATGAAGCTTCAGCTTCTGATTCTTCAGCGACAGCGTTTAGAAAAAAGGAAATCCAGGTATTCCAATCCTTATTTTTTAAGATCTCGGCTAAAGATGCATAATAAGTTTCTCTGTTTCGAAGAAGATATGAACTCAAGAAAAAACAAGGATTGATTAGAATGTTTTTCGCTGCAAGGAACAGCAAAATTGAGAGTCTTCCAATCCTTCCGTTATCTTCAGAGAATGGTTGAATCATCATGAATTGAGCATGAAGGACAGCTGCTTGAATTATCGGGTTTAGGTCCTCTCTGCGCGAAAAATCTTCCCAATTCTCCATAAGCTCCCCCACGAATATTGGATCGGGTAGAACAATAGAAGTTTGATCTGGAAAAAAAGCTGAATTACCTAAATTAACTTGCGTCGTTCTCCATACTATTGAAGTTTTGTTTTCATCTGGGAAACTCTCCGAAAGTAAAGCATGTACGGATTTAAGCAAAGGGATGGAAAAAGGACGCCCGTTTTTTAGCTCGTTAAAACCAAATCTCGTGGCCTCCTGATAATTCAGAACCCGCCGTATATTTCTTTTTCTTTTAAGAGAAAGGGAAATACCAAGGCGACACTCCTCGATTTCTTCGATTGTTGCAATAAGGCCTTCAATTTCACTAGAGGCTCGGGCTTCTCTCACAAGCCACGCACGCTTAAGAAGATTTGCCTTAGAAGGAACGAGTGTCATTCCGTTTAGATGCGAAAGATTCGCGATAGAGGTGAAAGCAATTCTGCCGAAATCACGCCAAGGCAAAGGTTTCCGACGATCTAGCGGAAGCAATTGTAGACTGATGTGATTTTTGGTCATTTTTTACCCTTTTAGACCTTTGATTCGGTTTCTATTCTTCTGGAGAAGAATATTGCTTATATCTGAAGACTATAAAAAGAATTATGGACTTTGTATTTAAAAACTCCAAGAAATCAAACACAATGAGAATAAAGGATAATTTTAGAAAGAAACTCCCTATATCCTTGAGCAATAGCGAGAAACGACAAAATCTAAGATTATTAGAATCTCAATAATTTAATATATAATTATTAAAAATTTAATAATTTAGATTTGAATAATTATGAATCCTTTTGTTGTCGGAACCTACATTTCTAAAGAGTATTTCTGCGACCGGAGAGTAGAGACAGAATCACTGGAAGAGCATGTTAGGAATGGAAGAAATGTAGTTTTGTTCTCAGAAAGAAGAATGGGCAAGACAGGGCTAATTCAGCATGTTTTCCATGACCTTCGAATAAAAAAAGATTTTCACTGTCTTTACTTCGATGCGCTCGCATGCGGTACTCTTCAAGAATTTACTTTTGCTTTGAGCAACAGTATTTTTAGGTCGTTAAAAAAAGAGAGTGGTTTCTTAGAAAAGATATCTTCATTTTTTCGGACTCTCAAATTAACGATGTCTGTTGATCCAAATAATGGGTCACCGGAGGTGTCTCTCAGTCTCGGAGATATCAAACAACCGGAAAAAACGATAGAAGAAGCCTTCTCTTTTCTAGATAGCTTGGACAAGCCTGTAATTTTGGCGATTGACGAATTCCAAAAAATTGCTTCTTTCAAAGAGGCCGATGCTACAGCTTTATTGAGGGGAATTATTCAAACTAAAAAAAATATCCGGATGATCTATGCCGGGAGTGAATTTCACTTGCTCTCGGAGTTGTTTGTTCAAGGCCGCAGCCCTTTCTATCAAAGCGCATCCATGATGCATTTAAATCCGATAGATAAAAAAGAATATTTTTTATTTGCAGAAGAAAAGTTTAGAGATTCCGGTAAAACTATCCCTGAAGAAATCTTCTATCGCATTTATACGCGATTTTTTGGCTGCACTTGGTTTATTCAATCAATATTAAACAGGCTTTATTCAGTAACTCAAGAGGGTAATGTCGTATCGGAAGAAATGTTAGGCAAGGTTCTTTCCACGATAGTACAAGAGCAAGGCGTTTTTTACAGGGCCCTCCTATCTGACCTTAGCCTAAACCAAAAATCCTTGTTGTTAGCCATTGCAAAGGAAGGCACAGTTGAGAATCCAACATCAACCGCTTTTGTAAAGGATCACAGCCTCTCTTCTGTAAGTTCGGCTCAATCATCCGCTAGGACATTACTTGAGCGAGGGATTCTTCAAAAGAACGATCGAGGATTGCGTATCTATGACTATTTCTTCTTAGAGTGGTTAAAAAAAGAATACTTCTGAATGCGAGGATGTTATGTCTAGAAAGTTAGTGGCTTCGATAATTTGCATCAGTGCGGTTTTTGTCTCCTTCTTTTCTTTTGAGCACGAAACAATTGCTTCGGAGAAAGCTCAGCGGCTGTGCCTTGTGAATTCTCCTGCGGAACTCATTGCTTGCCGCAGAGGTGACTCTTTGTACTACCAGCAGCCGGGCCTCGTACATGGAAAATATCTTCTGGATTTTGCTGCTCAATATTGCGACACTAATTATGAGATTAATATTCAGTTTCCATATGTACTCTGTGTGTACTCAGGAGTGAAAGAGAAAATTGCCGCACAAGAAGTGCGAAAAGAAATAGAAAGCAATAAGCTTTCAGCTTTGCGTAAAGTTGGCAATGAATTGGACAATCCTGAGTCAGGATGGAAACAAATCAATTCAGAGGAAGAGAGGCATTTTCTAATTACGTCGCACGGTACCGGTCCGGTTATTCAGGACGGCGTTGAAGTCACCGTCAGAGTTCGCTATCCGGGGAAAGACGGTAAGCCGGAAAAATTTGACGAACTAAAGACTTTCTTGGTAACTAAGGACACCGTCGGATTCAAAGGTCTGAGACAAGGTAGTTCGTTGATTATTGCGTCTAACGGTGAGAAGAAGCTTTTTGAGTTTGTCGATATTCTTACCTGTGTTTAGCCCCTTATATCGTGCAAAGCCCCGATAGACGGGGCTTATAGTAGATTTTCATTTTTTTCTTTTCGTGTTAACTCCTCAAGTTATTGT
>NZ_DBMALT010000030.1:0-3795 GCF_057870745.1 Parasutterella sp.
TTAGCAGGGGCTTGTTTATGACTTTTAACTTTCTGGGGCCTGGATTAACTGTAAATGTTGAGGCCAAAGTCAAAGAGCAAATTATTTTGGACAGCAGTGAAACGAGTTACGGTTTCTCTTTAAATCCAAAAGGGGCACTTTTATTAAATTTTGAAAAAAGTTCGGGCGATCCTTAAAATTAAAATAGGAGAAACTTGGAATTCCTTAAAGAATTGAAAAGCTAAAAGCCCACTAAGTTCGTACGAAGGGGAAGATTACTAAACCTTTACAGGAGTTAAGTACTTGTAATGGGTTCTGGCAAGTGAAAACATGAAAAAAGAAAAAATTAAACAATGGTTCACAAGGCAAAAGCGAAGTTTGTTGAAAAAAACATTTGCACTTACAAGTCTTCCTCGGCAATGCCAAGCCTACGATTTTATAGACGGCATCTGGAGCCAGCCATATGACTGCCTACTTCCAACTAAATATAAGTTGTATTGGAAAAATCGCCTTATAAATACTTCTTTTTCTTTGGAAGAGTTAAAAATTTCCCAAGGGGTCGAACCACGTAATGAACGGGTGTTTATTTTAGGTTCCGGCCCATCTGTAAACAATTTAGATCTCTCAAAACTTAGAAAAGAAAATGTAATCTTTCTTAATGGAGCAATTACATCAATCAATGAGGTCAATAGCCCTTTCCTCGAAGTGATATCAGATGCTTCATTCGTAAGAAATAGGTCCTCGTTGCTAACGAATCTTAGAAATGATCTAAAGTTTGCTGTGACTTTTGACGTTTTTCGTGAGCTAGCGTTGCTCGATGAGAAGATAGCAAAAAATTATGATTTTTCTATCATAAATGAGGCTCCGAATTGGAGGGAGAGGGGCACATTACTTAATGAACTTGCTAGGAAGTCTGGGGATTTTTTAGAACAAGAAGCAGCCGGAGAACTGTTGAAGCTTTTTTTAGATCCTCGCTTGGGCTTTTTTCATACTGGAACGGTTATGTCAAATGCAATTCAGATAGCTTTTTATTTGGGTTTTAAAGAAATTTTTCTCCTAGGATTTGATTTGGGTAACGCTAATCAACCAAGATTTTATGAGCACACAGAAGACGTGGTCAGATCAGGTTTATTAAATGATTATGAAGAACACATCAAGCCCTTCATGTTATTAACGAAGTTAGCCAGTAAAAAAACAGGCGTGGGTGTCTATAACTGCTCTCCGGTTACCTTGCTTCCATATTCAATAATTCCTTACCGAGACTTCAATTCTTTGTTTTTCTGACAAGGAGTAAGACCTTCTCATCCTCTTTTCAACTTCAATGATAAAATTTTCGCGAAAAACAAGGGTCATTGGATGCAATCTATTTTTGAAAAAAAAACGCAATTAATTTATTTGTCTCTGTTAGTCAGCCTTAGCCTTTGCGCTTTTTTTCAGTGCATTGCGGTTGCTATCTCGAATTTATTTCAAGTATTAGCTTCTGTATTTTTTTTACTTTATGTCCTTGCTCAGCCAAGAAAAGTCTTAGAACGAATAAAGAAATTTAAAATATTTTTGTATGCTTACCTGTTATTTATTCTTTCGTTTTTGCCATCTGTCTTTGCAAATCCAAATTTAAAAGAGAGTTTTGGTATTTGGTTTTCTTTGATCGTGTTAAGACCTTTTTTGGGGTTTATAGTTTTATTGTCTGTAGAGAAAAAAGATACTTATATTTTAATTGGATCTTTGCTCCTATCCTTCTTAATAGACAGTGTTTATGCCATTATTGATGGCGGGAAGGCGAATTATGGTTATAGGCTCAATGGCTTTTATGGGCATCCGATGATCTACGCCGGTTTTGCTTGTGTATCTATGCCGATTTTCTTCTTGGGTCTGCTCCTTTCTTCGTTTTCAAAACTTTTTAAATTTTCCGTCCTTCTTATTTTTCTCTTCTGCGGCTATGTTGTTCTCTTAAATGGGACTAGAGGGGCTTGGTTGGCATTATTAATTTGTTTTTCTTTGGCCCTTCTTGTTTATATCAGAAATATCTCCATTCCTGTTTTATTGGCTATTCTTGGAAGTTTATTGTTAGTTTTTTCATTGTCGACTCACAACACGATTTCCAGTAGGGTGAGTAGTCTTACCGATGCCGGCATTTCCACCAACAGCGAAAGAATCCGGCTTTGGAAGAGCTCCTTTGCAATGTTTAAAGATCATCCCGTAACAGGCGTAGGTATGGGAGTTTTTAAAGATGCCTATCCTAAAAAATATATACATAAGGATTCGAAAGAGCCTAACCTCACTAGGGCGCACAGTAATTTCTTTCAAATCTTAGGTGAGAACGGAAGTACTGGATTAACCGGATTTTTCCTATTCTTTGGTTATCTTTTAATCTGGTCCTTAATAAAATTTATAAAAACTAGAGAGGATACTTACTTTATGGCCTTTTTATCAACGCTGGGATTAATGCTTCAAGGACTCACTGAATTTAATCTGGCACATTCGAATGTCATGAAGTATTTTTGGTTGATGTTTGGCTCCTTGATGGTTTCGGAGCCTTTTTGGCGAATTGGAAATCTCAGCATATTGTCAGATAGGAAGTCTGCGCCATGAAATTAGGAATAGCATGTAATCATTTCGGCTTCAGCGGCGGAATGGAAAATTACACTTTAAATTTAATCAAAGCATTTCATAAACAAGGGTTGCCCCATCCTGTAGTCTTTGCAAAATCATTTGACGAAAGCCTTCAAGAGTTTTCATTTATTACTCCTCAAAGCATTCCGACATTTGGGGTTCCAAGACTCTTTAAGGATTTCTTTTTTTCATATCAACTTAGAAAAAGTAGGGAAAAATTTGGAGTAGACGTCCTCCTAGGTTGCTGCAGAAATGATCAGTCGGAGATAATTTTGTGTGGAGGAACTCATGCAGGATATTTAAGTCAATGTTGCCTTCGAGAAGGACTGTACGACAAATTTTGTCTTTCTTTAGAAGAAAAAGAATATAGCAACGCAAAAAAAATTATTGCCCATTCAAGAAGTATTAAAAATGAATTAATCAATTTTTATGGAGTAGATCAAGACAAAATTGAAGTTCTGTACCCTCCTGTTGATTTTTCAATTTTTTCAAGGCCGACAGAAGAAGAAAGACAACTGCTTAGGCAGAAATTTGGCATCAAAGAGGGCACAATTTCGGTACTTTTTGTCTCCTCAAGTCATAAACGTAAGGGATTTGAACTTCTAGAAAAACTTTTTGAAAATACTTCTTTGCCAATAGAGTTGTTAGTAGCTGGGAGGCCGATACCTAAGAAACCCTATAAAAATATTCGGTACTTAGGGTATTTGAAAAATATTCAAGAAGCCTATCAGGCAGTTGATTTATCAATTCTGGCTTCTAGATATGAGCCTTTTGGTTTGGCTCCGATAGAAAGTCTTTGTGCAGGGACACCAGTGATTATTTCGGCTAATCTAGGGGCCGCAGAAGTGATAAAAACGGAGGTTAAGTTCGAATTTACTCCGAATTCTCTTGTGAGCTTAGAGAAATCATTAAAAGAGGCGATTTCCTCTTTGAGAGTGACACGACAATTAATCAAAAAAGAAAGGGTTTCTGATCTTTTTACGGAAAATCTCGATCCAGAAATCCATGCTTCAAAGATTTATAACTTTGCTCAGAAAGTTATCAGATAGAGCTAATTTTTATTTAATAATTCTAATAGATTAAGATATTTTATTAAAAATACCCTTTCGTTTTCTTGAGCAAATAATAACGCAAGTATTTTTGGAGTGTATAACAGTAGTGATTGGCAGCAAAAATAAAACCTATTTTTCCATCAAGAAAACC